>CALFNC010000328.1 GCA_937902605.1 uncultured Acidobacteriota bacterium
GCGAAGGTCGTCAGCGCCGGAATCATGGTGATGAGGGGCGCCAGGTTGTAGAGGATGCCGACGTTCACGTCCGCGATCACCAGCGGGATGATGTGCGTCACGCCGTCGATCGTCACGGGGATCGAGGACCCGAACGGGATCACGGCGAAGGTCGTCAGCGCCGGAATCATGGTGATGAGGGGCGCCAGGTTGTAGAGGAGGCGGTCCGCGTACAGGGGGACCATGTCCTCCTTCATGAACATCTTGATGACGTCGGCGAAGGCCTGGAAGAGGCCGAAGGGGCCGACGCGGTTCGGGCCCGGGCGGTCCTGGATCAGGGCCGCGCCGCGCCGCTCGAGCCACACCAGGTTCGGGAGGAGCGCGGCCAGGACGACGGCCCAGACGAAGAGGATCTTCACGACCGCGGCGACGGCTTCGAAGAGGAGTGAGTCCATCGGCTCTTCCCTACGCCTTCCCCGCGGCGGCGGGCAGCTTGTCGGTGTCGTCCACCGACGTTCGCGGAGGCCTGAGGACGTCGTACGAGGCAGCCGGAGAGACCGAGGGCGGCAGGCCGACGACCGCTGGCGCGTCCCAGGCGAGCCCGCCATACGCGGGGACGGTGGCGGCCAGCTTCCCGAAAACGTCCGCTGTGGTCCACCGCGTCTCGAAGACGCCGAAGCGCTGCCCGAGGTGAAGGAGAACCTCCAGGTCGGTCTTCACGATCGGTGGCGGGACGAAAGCCACGTCGAACCGCTGGACGCGCCCCTGGACGTTCAAGAAGCTCCCGTCCTTCCCGGTCAGGCCGGAGACGGGGAGGACGACGTCGGCGACGTCGGTCAGGGCGCTGCGCGTCCGGGCGTGAACGACCAGGAACTTCGCCTTCCGGAGCTTCGCCACGAACGCCGGGTCGGCGGTCCGCGCAGAGAAGGCCGCGTCCGCGACGTAGAGGACATCGGGTACGAGCGAGCCGGTCAGGAGCCGGCCGAGGGCCGATTCGCCGGACGCCTTCCGGACCCCCGCAGCCTCAGCACCGCGCGCGTTCGGGGCGGCGACGGTCCCCTTCAGGAAGCCGCCGTCGGCGCCGATCGCCTTCGGGTTCCGGATCCGCCGAAGCGGGCCCTGATCGGCGTCGAACTCGACGTTGGGAGTCCCGACCGTCTTCCCGAACAGCTCGGCGAGGAGCCAGTTTTCCTCGGTGGAGAGGTTCGCCGAGCCGATGGCGAGGACAGCGGCGGGCTTCGCGGCCGTCAGCTTCTCGTGCACCAGGCCCAGCGCCTCGCCCCAGTTCGTCTCGCGCCGGCCCCTACCGTCCGGCTCGGACGCCTTCAGGAAGTCGTCCGGGACGACCGGCTTCAGGAAGTCGCGGCCGTTCAGCGACTCGGCCAGGAACCGGCCGTGGTCGCACATCCAGAAATCGTTGACTCCGAGGTTGACGCGGGGGAGGAAGCGGTGGACCACCTGCTCCCGATGCTCGATCGAGATGTTGCAGCCGATCTCGCACCCGGGGCAGACCGACGCAGTCTTCTTCAGCCACCAGACTCGCTTGCGGAAGCGGAACTCCTTCGTCGTCAGGGCGCCGACCGGGCAGACGTCCGCGGCGCAGGCGGACCACTCGTTATCGAGCTGGTGCCCCTCGTGCGTCCAGACCATCGTGTGGCCACCCCGCTCGATGAACGTCAGCTCGCCGGTTCCAGCGATCTCGTTGCAGAAGCGGATGCACCGCGTGCACTGGATGCACCGGGTCATGTCGGCGATCACGTGCGGGCCGATGTCGGTCCGGTCGTACCCGGGGAACTGGCGGCGCGGCTCGGAGGTCCGGGAGACCGGGAGGCCGCCCGCGACTGCGTTGTCCTGCAGCTGGCACTCGCCCGCCTGATCGCAGATCGGACAGTCGAGCGGGTGGTTGATGAGGAGGAACTCCATCGTGGCGTTCCGGGCGGCGAGGGCCTTCTCGCTCGACGCGCGGATCACCATGCCGCCCCGGACGGGGACGGTGCAGGATGCCTGGACCTTCGGGGCCCCGTCGATCTCGACCATGCACATACGGCACTGGCCGACGATCGAGAAGCGCGGGTGGTAGCAGAAGTGGGGGACGTCGACGCCCGCGGCGCGGCACGCCTCGAGGGCGTTCGCGTTGTCCGGGACCTCGACGGCGGTCCCGTCGACGGTGACTTTCACCATCAGCAGTGGATCCCTTCTGCCATCCGCTCAGCGACCTTCTTGGTGACGTCGGACGGGGCGGACAGGGCGAAATCGGGCGATGCGGCCTTCGCGAGGTACGCCTCGAACTCGGCGCGGAACTTCGTGATGCCCGAGATCACCGGGGCGATGGCGGCGTCGGCGAACACGCAGATCGTCATCCCGTTCCCCATCTGGCCGGAAATCTGGAGGAGCAGGTCGATGTCCTGCCTCTTCCCCTGGCCGTTCACCAGCCGCTTCAGCATCTTGTTCAGCCAGGGGGTCCCCTCGCGGCACGGCGTGCACTGGCCGCACGACTCGTGCGCATAGAACTTCGAGATGTTCGTGACCGCCTTCGGAATGTCGGCCGTCTCGTCCATCACGATGATGGCGGCCGACCCGAGCATCGACTTGGCGGCGGCGACGCCGTCGAAGTCGAGCGGCATGTTCGCGACCTCGGCGGCCGTCAGCATCGGCGCGGACGACCCGCCGGGGATGACCGCCTTCAGCTTTCGGCCTCCCTTGACCCCTCCGGCGAGCGCGAGGAGCTCCATGAAGGGGATGCCCATCGGCGCCTCGTAGACGCCGGGTCGCTCCACGTGGCCGGAGATGCAAAACAGTTTTGGCCCCGTGTTCTTCTCGTTCCGGCCGTAGCCCTTGAACCAGTCGGCCCCGCGGTCGACGATGTGCTTGACGCAGCAGAGCGTCTCGACGTTGTTGACGATCGTGGGGGCTGCCCAGACGCCCGAGACGGCCGGGAACGGCGGCTTGACCCGCGGGTGGCCTCGTTTTTCCTCGAGGCTCTCGGTGAGGGCGGGCTCCTCGCCGCCGATGTAGGCCCCGGCGCCCCGGTGGATCGTGATGTCGAGGTCGATCCCGCTCCCGAGGACGTTCTTGCCGAGCAGCCCCTTCTGGTAGGCCTCGTCGACGGCGGCGTTCAGGATCTCGGCGCCGTGGACCATCTCGCCTCGGATGTAGAGGTAAGCGTGCTTCACGCCGAGCGCGAAGCTGGCCAGCATCATCCCTTCCAAGATCTGGTGCGGGTCCTTCTCGATGAAGACCCGGTCCTTGAAGGTGCCAGGCTCCGACTCGTCGGCGTTGCAGAGGAGGTATACCGGCTTGTTCCCGCGTTTTTCCTTAGGCGGGACGAACGTCCACTTGAGCCCGCAGGGGAAGCCGGCGCCGCCCCGCCCGCGGAGGGCCGAGGCCTTCACCATCTCGGTCACCTTCGCCGGGGTCCACTCGCCCGTGGCGATCCCCGCGAGGACCTTCTTCCACGAGGCATATCCGCCGTCCGCGAGGTAGCCGTCGATAGAGCGTGAGTCGGGCCGAGAGACGCGGGCGAGGAGGACCGGCTCGTAGCCGGCGGGCCACATCGCGCTCATTTCAGCCCTCCGAGGAACTGCTCGAGGTTCTCCTTTGTAATGATGGCGCAGTCGTCGTCGTTCACCATGACAGCAGGAGCCTTGTCGCACTGCGCCAGGCACTCGACCTCGATCACCGTGAACCGCCCGTCGGCTGTCGTCTCGCCCGGCTTCAGGTCGCCCAGGCGCTTGCGGCACTCGGCGAACACCTCCTCGGCTCCCGCCAGGTGGCAGGAGATCGAGGTGCAGAACTGGATCAGGTGCTTTCCGACCGGGGCCCGGTTATACATGGTGTAGAAGGTCGTGACGCCCCAGACGAACGCCGGGGAGAGGCCGAGGAGCGACGCCACGTAGTCGACCGCTTCCCTCGAGATCCAGCCAAGCTCCTCTTGAGCGATCCAGAGGGTCGGTAGGAGGGCGGCCTGCTTCGTCGGATAGCGGGTCAGCAGCTTCTCGAACCGGGCCAGGGCCTTCGGTGAGAAGGAGACCGCCTTGCCTGCGGAGAGAGCCCCGTGCTCGCCCTCACGGGGAAGACCGGCCTGCTCTGAGACCGGGGTACCAGCACCACCGCTCATTCCCAGTCGAACGCTCCCTTCTTCCAGAGGTACGCGAAGCCGAGGAAGAGGACGGCCAGGAAGAGGAGCATCTCGCCGAACATCGGCCAGCCCCCCTTCCGGAAGACCACAGCCCACGGGTAGAGGAAGGCCGCTTCCACGTCGAAGATGATGAACATCATCGCGACGATGAAGAACTTGACGGAGATCCGTTTTCGGCTCACGTCGAGAAGCGGTAGGCCGCTCTCATAGGGGCCCAGCTTGCGTTTCGTCCTCACTTTGCGCCCCAGGACGGCGTTCAGGAGGAGGAGGGCGACCGCGACGACCGCCGCGATGGCCAACATCAAAAGGATGGGAAGGAAGGCTTCTGAAGTACCCATGCGGCGCTCGTGATACTTTTCACAAAGTTGGGTCGGTCGTCAACCCTCTTCGAAGGGTTAAATCCCTCAATTTCGGCAGCGGCCCTCGTTCCGGCATTTCACTGTGCGGGAACGGTGGGAGCCGTCGTCGAGGGGGTGCGTCCGCACGTCGAGATGGTCCTCGTGGTCGACGACGGGAGCGGGGACGGCACTGCCGAGGAAGCCTTCCGCGCGGGGGCCCAGGTGCTGGTGCGGAAAGTGAACGGCGGGAAGGGCACCGCCGTCCGCCAGGCGCTCTCGCTCCTCCTCCCCTGCGGCTTCACGCATGTCGCCTTCGTCGACGGCGATGGCCAGCATGACCCGGCAGACCTTCCGGCGCTCCTGGCCGCAGCGGGCCAAGGAGCCGATTTCGTCATCGGGTCGCGGCTGCGGGATCGCGGGGAGATGCCGGCCAAGAACTTCATCGCAAACGCGACGGGAGACCGGATCCTCTCCCGGATGACGGGGCTAGAGGTGGAGGATGGCCAGTCGGGGTACCGGGTGATCGCCTCGGAGCTCCTCCGGCCATTGCAGCTCACGTCGCGCCGCTACGCGGTCGAGAACGAGATCTTGATCAAGGCAGATCGGAAGAGCACACGTCTGAACTCCAGTCACGCCAATATCTC
>CALFNC010000329.1 GCA_937902605.1 uncultured Acidobacteriota bacterium
TCTATGTCCTGGTAGACCGACATCTTCTCCTTGATGGCCCGCTCCATCCGGACGAGGCCGATGCGGAACTGGTTCTCGAGGAGCTCGCCCACGCACCGGACGCGGCGGTTGCCGAGGTTGTCGATGTCGTCGGTCTTCCCGATATCGCGCCGCAGCTCGAGGAGCGTCTCGATGACCGCGATGAAATCCTCGGACGCCAGCGTTTTCTGGTCGAGGCGAATGTCCTTCGCGAGGTCCATCCGGATGTTGAACTTGAAGCGTCCGACGCGCGAGAAGTCGTACTTCCGCAGGTCGAAGAACATGCCGGCGAAGAGGTTCTTGGCGCTCTCGTCGGTCGGGGGGTCGCCAGGACGCATCCGGCGGTAGATTTCGAGAAGCGCATCGCGCTTGGTCTTGATCGAGTCCTTCCGGAGCGTCGTGATCAGCGTCTCGCCGACCGGCTCCCACTCGGGGAAGATCACCTCGATCGCCGTTGCCCGCTTCCCCTCGAGCTGCTCGCGCAGATCCTCGGGGACGTCGGAGCCGGCCTCGAAGAGAACCTCGCCGCTCCCGAGGTCGACGATGTCGGCCGCGAACAGATGGCGCCCGAGCTTGGTCGGGTCGACCGACGCCACGACCCGCTCGCCGCGGGTGAACGCTTCGCGATGCTCGGCCGTCAGCTTGATGTCGGCGAAGATCTTGCCGTCCTTCCGCAGCCCGCGAAGGTGCTTCTGGCGGAGCACCTCCTTTGTAAGGACGCCAGGCGGGATCGAGAGGACCGCCTTCCCCTTCTCGAACGTCAGACCGACCGCCGAGTAGAATTTCTTCAGGATCTGCTCGTCGCTCTCCAGCCCGAGCGCGCGGAGGAAGACCGTCCCGGCGAACTTCCGTTTCCGGTCGATCCGGACGCCGAAGAGCCCCTTCGCGTCGATCTCGAACTCCACCCACGACCCGCGGTACGGGATGATCTTCCCGATCAGGGTGTGGGCTCCTTCCCGCGTGAAGAAGACGCCCGGGGACCGGTGGAGCTGGGAGACGATGACGCGCTCGGTTCCGTTGATGACGAACGTGCCGTTGTCCGTCATCAGCGGGATCTCGCCGAAGTAGACCTCCTCCTCCTTGATGTCCCGGATCGGCCATTCCTTCGGGGCGCCCCGCCCAGTCGGAGCGTTGTCCTTGTCATAGACCTTCAGCCGGAAGGTCACCTTCAAGGGGACGGAATAGGTCACGCCCCGTTCCTGGCACTCGGCCACCGTGTACGGCTGACGGAGCTCGACCGGCGTGCCGCAGACCTCGTCGATCGTCACCTTGTTGGGGTTCGGGTGGCCGCAGATGTGACATTCCACGACCGACGCCCGGGGGTCCTTCACCCGCACCACGACCTGGCACGCCTCGCACCGGAACCTGAGGTGTGAGAGCCCTTCGAGCCGCCCGCTCCGCGACTTCCACTCCCCGATCCGGTACGACACGTACTCCAGCTCGCACGTCTCCCGGAAGTCCTTGAACGGGAAGACGCTCCGGAACACCGATTCCAGGCCCACGCCCATGTTCCGCTCCTCGGGGAGCAGGTCCATCTGCAGGAAGTCCTCGTATGACTGCCTCTGCACGTCGATCAGGTTCGGGAGGGGCAGAAACGTCCGGATCTTCCCGAAATTATGGCGATCCCTCAGGTCGGTGGAAACGTTTCGATCGCTCATCGGTCTTTGCTCCAATCAGGATTGCGGGCGGGTCGAACGAAAAAGACACGATCCCCAGCGGTGTGAACCGCTGGGAAAACCGGGGGACGCGGCGCTCGCGCTCCCCGGTAGGGCGTCCGGCTCGGGTTACTTGATCTCGACTTTCGCTCCCACGTCCTCGAACTTCTTCTTGATCGTGGCCGCCTCGTCCTTGGAGACGGACTCCTTGATGACGCCCAGGTTCTCGACAAGGTCCTTGGCTTCCTTGAGGCCGAGCGAGGAGTTGACCTCGCGGACCGCCTTGATGACGTTGATCTTGGCGGAGCCGGCCTCCTTGAGGACGACAGTGAACTCCGTCTGCTCCTCGACGGGCGCGGCGGCCGCCGCGGGCGCGCCCGCGGCGGCGACGGGGGCGGCCATCATGGCGGCGGAGACGCCGAACTTCTCCTCGAGGGCCTTCACGAGCGTGTTGAGCTCGAGAACGGACATCGACTCGATCTCGGTGACGAACTGTTCGACGGAAAGGGCCATTTCGTTTCTCCTCGATTTTTCACGGCGCCCGGCGGCGCCCGTTTTCATGTTCCGGTTCGTTTCGGTATCGGGGGGAAGGGCCGGTCAGGCCGCCTCCCCTTCCTTCTTCTTGGCCACGGCCGCCAGGGTGGCCACAATGCCGCGGTGCGGGGCGGAGAGGACCGTGACGAGGCGCCGGACCGGCGACTGCATCAGGCCCAGGAGCCTCGCGACCAGCTCCGGCCGCGACGGCATGGATGCGAGGGCCTCGAGCGACGCCGCCGGGACGGGCTTCCCGTCCACGAGGGCCGCCTTGACCTTCACATGCGGGTTGGTCTTGCCGAAAGTATGGAGCACCTTCGCGAGCGCGACGATGTCGGTCCGGCTGTAGGCCACGGCGGTCATCCCCGTGAAATGGGACGACAGCGTGCCGAGCGGAGCGTCCTTGATGGCCCGGAGCGCCATCGTGTTCTTCACCACGAGATACTCGGAGCCGGCCCCGCGCACCTGGCGGCGAAGCTCCGTGACGGCCGGGACGGTGAGCCCCTTGTAGTCGATCAGGAAAGCGTGCGGGACCTTCCCGAGCTCCTCCGTCATCCCAGCGATGGCTTCGGTCTTCTGCGTTCGGTTCACGACGCCCTCCCCGCGGCCTTCTCGGTCACGGCCGGGTCGACCGGAATCCCAGGTCCCATCGTCGACGAGAGGAAGACGCTCTTGACGTACTTTCCCTTCGCTGCGGCCGGCTTGGCGCGGGCCACGGCCGACAGAAGGGCTTCGGTGTTCTCGACGAGCTGCTTGGCCTCGAAGGAGACCTTCCCGACCGGGCAGTGGATGATGGCGGTCTTGTCGACGCGGAACTCGATCTTGCCGGCCTTCAGCTCCTTGACGGCCTTGCCGACGTCGAAGGTGACGGTACCGGCCTTCGGGTTCGGCATCAGGCCGCGGGGTCCGAGGACCTTCCCGAGGCGTCCCAGCAACTTCATCATGTCGGGGGTGGCGATGAGGGCCCCGACGTCGAGGAACCCGCCCTGGATCTTCGCCACGAGCTCGTCGCCGCCGGCCACGTCCGCCCCGGCATCCTCGGCCTCCCGGACCTTCTCCCCCGACGCCACGACCGCCACGCGAATCGTGCTGCCGGTCCCGTGCGGAAGGACGACCGTGCCGCGGACCATCTGGTCCGCATGCTTCGGGTCGACGCCCAGCCGCAGCGAGACCTCCACGGTCTCGTTGAACTTGGCGAACGCCGCCGATTTGACCAGGCCGACCGCCTCGGGGACGTCGTAGAGCCTGGACGTGTCGACCTTGGCGGCCGCCGCCTTGAATTTCTTTCCTTGCGTCATTTCTTTTTCCCTACTCCTCGGGCGGAGGAGACTCCGGAGGGAGCGCGGCGAGAAGCCCCGGGAGGCATCCCGGGCACCGCGGACCCGCGCGCCGGGAGAGTTCCGGCGCGGGAGGCCCCTGGCTCACGATTAACGGTCAGCCGGCAACTTCGATCCCCATGGAACGGGCCGTCCCCTCGACTGTCTTGATGGCGGCGGCAAGGTCGGCGGCATTCAGGTCGACCATCTTCAGCTTCGCGATATCCTCGACCTGCTTCTTCGTCACCTTGCCGACCTTGTTCTTGTTCGGCACGCCGGATCCCTTCTCCAGCTTCGCCGCCTTCTTCAGGAGGACGGAGGCCGGAGGGGTCTTGGTGATGAAGGAGTAAGACCGGTCCGAGTAGACGGTGACGACGACGGGGATGATCAGCCCCACGTCCTTGGCCGTCCTCGCGTTGAAGGCCTTGCAGAAATCCATGATGTTGACGCCCTGCGGACCGAGCGCGGTGCCGACGGGCGGAGCCGGGGTCGCCTTCCCCGCCTCGATCTGGAGCTTGACGTATGCGGTGATCTTCTTTGCCATGACGTTTCTCGCTTCTCGCTTCTAGAGGCTTACTGTGGGCTCTCTGGCTTGCCCCGGGTCAGACCTTCTGGACCTGGACGAACTCCAGCTCGACCGGAGTGGGCCGCCCGAAAATCGTGACGAGCACACGGAGCGTCGAGCGCTCCAGGTTGATGTCCTCCACCACGCCCGTGAACTCCTTGAACGGGCCGTCCGTGATCTTGACCTGCTCACCGCGGTCGTAGACGTACTTGGGCTTCGGCTTCTCCTTCGACTCCGCCGTGTGGTGGAGGATCGACTCGACCTCCTCGGGCATCAGCGGAACCGGGGCCTTCGACGACCCACCCACGAACCCGGTGACCTTCGGCGTGTTCCGCACGAGGTGCCACGTCTCGTCGGACATCTCCATCTGGACCAGGACGTAGCCCGGGAAGAATTTCCGCTCCACGTTCCGGCGCTTGCCGGACTTCATCTCGACGACCGTCTCCTTCGGGACCCGGATCTCGCCGAAGTGGGCTTCCATCCCCAGCGCCTTGATCCGGTTCGTCAGCTCCTGGACGACGCGGTCTTCGAAGCCGGAGTAGGTGTGGACGATGAACCACTCCATCGCGACGGCCGATACGGCGCCGGAGGGGTCGGCCGAGGGGGTCGGGGTGTCGGAAACGAAATCGTTCACAGTCGTCGGGCCTCGCGGGGGGGGGACGTCCTCAGCTCCCGAACGCCGAGAAGAGCTTGTTGACCAGGGGCGTGATGGCGGCGTCGACGACGAAGAGGAAGAGGCCCACGAGCGCGGTGTAGACGATGACGACCGTGGTCGTCCCGAAGACCTCATCTCGGCCCGGCCACGTAACCTTCGCCGTCTCCTTCTTCACGTCGGAGAGGAAATGCCGGAAGTTCGTGAAGCGATCGCTGATACTCATCGTGCTGCCTTACCTTCGTCCCTTCGTCTCGCGTCCCGTCTCTCGCGTCCTTCGTGTCTTTCGTGTCTCTGGTGTCTCTGGTGTCTCTGGCCTCGCCCGTCGCGCCCTGGGGGCGGGCGGGGTGAGATGGCAGGGGTGCGGGGATTCGAACCCCGAACCTACGGTTTTGGAGACCGCCGCTCTACCAATTCGAGCTACACCCCTGTGCGGTCAGGCGATTCCCTAGACCTTACCTTCCTTGTGCGGCGTGTGTTTCCGGCACGACCGGCAGAACTTCGATGTCTCCAGCTTCTCCTGATGGGTCTTCTTATTCTTCAGGGTGGTGTAGTTCTTCCGCTTGCATTCCCCGCAGACCAGGCTAATCAGTTCTCTCGGCATTTTCCTTCTCCGTTACGGGAGGATCTTTTCGACGTCATTGGAGCGGGAGACGGGATTCGAACCCGCGACCAACAGCTTGGAAGGCTGTGACT
>CALFNC010000330.1 GCA_937902605.1 uncultured Acidobacteriota bacterium
TTTCCCTACACGACGCTCTTCCGATCTCGTTCCGTCACGAGATGGACGAGAACTACAAGGCCCAGCGGGCTCCCATGCCCGAGGACCTCGTCCCGCAGGTCGCCGACGCCAGGCGGCTATGCGAAGCGATGGGGCTCGCGGTCGTCGAGGAGCCGGGCTTCGAGGCGGACGATCTGATCGGGACTCTCGCGGAGCGCGCGTTCCGCGCGGGGCTGAAGGTCGAGATCGCTTCGGCCGACAAGGACCTCTTCCAGCTCGTTCGCGGGGAACAGGTCGTCGTCTGGCACCCGACGAAGGAAGTCGTCCTCGACGCGAAAGGAGTCACCGAGCTCTTCGGCGTCCCTCCCGAACGGGTCGTCGACGTCCTCGCCCTGATGGGGGACGCCTCCGACAACATCCCGGGCGTCGCGGGAATCGGCGAAAAGGGGGCGAAGGAGCTGATCGTCCAGTTCGGCTCGCTCGACGAGCTGCTCTCGCATCTTACCGAGGTGAAGGGGAAGCGGCGGGAGCACCTGGAGAACGGGCGCTCCGAGGCGCTCCGCTCGCGCGAGCTCGCGACCGTCCGCCGGGACTGCCCAGCGCCCGGAGGGGAGACGGTCAACTCGCTGATGGCGGCGTACGGCGTCCGGGCGCCCGACACCGCTCGGACGCAGCGGCTCGCTTCCCTCTATGAGGAGTTCGGCTTTAGTCGCCTCCGAAAGGAGCTGCTCGTCGACGCTGTGCCAGGCGGCGAGCCGGCTCCGCCCGCTCGTCCATCCGTCGAGACCGCATCGTGGGTCTCTTCCCTCCCCGACCTGGAGCGGCTCGTGGACCGGGTGGTGCGGTGCGGGCGTTTCGCCGTCCACGTCGAGTCGGCGCCCGGGCGACCCTTCCCGGCGATCCCGCTCGCCGCGGCCGTTGCCGTTCCCGAAGGGCCCGCCTGGGCGTTCTCTTTGACCGGTGGGGACGCGGGGGGCCGCGAAACCCTCGGCAGGCTCCTCGTTCTCCCGGACGTGACCGTGGAAGGGCACGGGCTAAAGAAGGTCTACCTGGCGGCGCTCGAGCTGGGGTTGCGCCTCCCGGGCAAGATCTTCGACGCGATGCTGGGAGCCTACGTCGATGCCCCCGGACTCCGCGCCCACGATCTCGCCGGGGACGCCAGGGAGATCCTCGGTCTGCCTCCCGAGGCGGTCCCCTCGCCCAAGGACGTCACGGGAACCGCCGCCTTCGAGAGCCTCGACCTCCTGAAGTCCGGCGGCGGGCTCACCTACCTGGCGAGCCGGGCGAGGACTCCCCTCCTCCTTGCAGACCGGTTGCGGGCCTCGTGGAAGGAGAGGGCGTCGACAGCCGATCGCATCCTCGAGGAGATCGAGTTTCCCTTGATCGGAGTCCTCGCGCGGATGGAGAGGACCGGGATCGCGGTCGACCGGGCGCTGCTCTCGTCGATGTCCGGCGAGTTCGACGGACGAATTCGGACTCTGGAGGCGGAGATTCACGCCGCGGCCGGAGAAACCTTCAACATCGCCTCCTCCCAGCAGCTCGGACGAATCCTCTTCGACAAGCTCGGCTATCCAGTGCTCCGCAAGACGGCGAAGACGAAGGCGTACGCGACCGGATCAGATGTCCTCGAAGAGCTGGTGGCGCGGCACGGAGGTCCCCTTCCGGGCCTCGTTCTCCAGTGGCGGGAGATCTCGAAGCTCAAGGGAACCTACGTCGACGCTCTCCCAGGCCACATTGCGGCCGACGGCAGGGTCCACACCCGGTTCGACCAGGCGGTGGCGGCGACGGGACGGCTGTCGTCGAACGACCCGAATCTCCAGAACATCCCGATTCGGACCGAGGCGGGGCGGTCGATCCGCCGCGCGTTCGTCGCGCCGCCGGGGCGCCTCCTCGTGGCCGCCGACTATTCGCAGATCGAGCTCCGTATCCTGGCGCACCTCTCTGGGGACGAGGCGCTGATCGACGTCTTCCGCCGCGGCGAGGACATTCACCAGGCCACGGCGGCGAAGGTCTTCGGGATCGACCCAGGCCTCGTCTCGCCGGACCAGCGGCGCGGAGCCAAGACGATCAACTTCGGGATCCTCTATGGTATGGGCCCGTTTGCCCTCGCTGGGCAGCTCGGAGTCTCGCAGGCGGATGCGAAAGCGTTCATAGCGGCCTACTTCAGGCGGTTCCCGAAGATCAAAGGGTGTCTCGATGAGATCCTCGCGGAGGCGCACGCGACCGGACGAACGCGGACGATCTTCGGGCGGGAGCGTCCGATTCCCGGGCTTTCCGACCGCAACCACGCGATTCGCTCGAATGCCGAAAGGATGGCGATGAACGCGCCCTTCCAGGGATCGGCGGCCGATCTGATCAAGAAGGCGATGGTCGTCCTCGAGGGGCGGCTCGCGGAGGCGGTCCCTACGGCCAGGCTTCTCCTTCAGGTCCACGACGAGCTGGTTCTAGAGTGCGACGAAGCGGACGCGCCGGCCGTCGGCCGCCTCACGCGCGACACGATGGCGGGTGCGGCGGCCCTCGCGGTCCCGCTCACCGTGGACGTCGGGATGGGCCGAAACTGGGCCGACGCGAAATGAGCCGCCCGAGCCGCTAGAATCCGGCCAATGGTCCGGCCTGTGTCCACCGCCTGCCTCGCGGCAACTCTCGTGGGAACTCTGTTCGCCACCTCGCCGACTCCGGGGCTTGCGCAGCAGGCCGAACGGAAAAAAGGTGATGGGGTCCTGGATGTCGCCGTCACTGTGGAGACGATCCCGGGCCCGCCGGGGATGGAGTCGGCGGATGTAGCTCCCTTCCACCCGCTCTATCGCTCGTTCGAGAGGCCGCCGAAGCTGACCGAGCTTCCCGCCGCCCAGAATTACCGGGGCAAGGCGACCCTCTTCTTCGCATTGAAGGTGGACGAGACCGGGAAGGTCGTCCAAGCCGAGGTCGTCGATCCGCCTCTTCGTGGGATCGTCCCCGCGGCGACCGAGATTGCGACGCACTGGGTGCTCGACCCGGCCCGGAAAGACGGGAAGGCGGTCCGGACGTGGGCCGCGTACGTCCTGGACCTCGTCATCGACCTCGAGAGGCCCGTCTTCACCTCCTTTTCGGCCGTCCCCATTGGCAAGAACGACGCGATCCCGGTGGTCCTGCGCGAGTCCGTCGGCGAGGAGGGCCTCCTTCGTTTCCCCCGTGAGCCCGACGACAGGGAACCAGGGGTGATCTCGATCGAGGACGTCGATTTCCTTCCCGGACTCAAGAAGACCCCGTGGAAGCTCGAGCCGATTCGCCTGAAGTCCCGGTTCTCCGCAATCCTGCAGGTCTCTCCGGCCGGTGCCGTCGAGCGGATCATTCCGACAGGGACCTCGTTCGAGCCCTTCGTTCTGGCGTGGGTCCGGACGCTGGCGGCACGGTGGAAGATCACCCCGGCATTCGATGGCGGCACCCCTCAGCGGGCCTACATGAGCCTCGACTTTGTCGCGGAGTACGAGATCGCCCGGGCGAAGGAGTCGGCCAAGCGCCTCCTCAAGAAAAACCTGAAAGGGCCGCCCGCCGATTGAGACCTTGACGATTTCATCTCTCCTCGTTGGGGCGTCCTTCCTCCTCGACATTCTGGTGGCGCTCGTCGGCCTCCTCGCCGGCCCCGCCGTACGCGAAAGGTGGGTGGAATGAGCACGAGTGTCGTTCTCACCGCCGCGCTCCTGGCGGCGCTGAGCGGAGTCCCGTCGTTGTTCAGAAGGCCGAAGCCGAACGGGCCGTCTCCCGAGACCTGGCTGATGGGGAGCGCGGCGCTCCTGGGCCTGACGGGAGTGGTCCTGGCCTTCCTCCCTGGTTCGCGGGGAGCGGTCGAAATCCCATGGGGTATCGCCGGCGGTCCCTTCCAGGCCGGGGTCGATCCGCTCTCCGCCCTCTTCCTGGGTCCGCTCTTCCTCGTCTCCGGGGCGGGAGCCTTCTATGGCGACGTCTACTGGTCCGAGACCCTTCATCCCTCCTGGAGGAGACTCCGCGTCTTCTATGGCCTCCTGACCGGCGCTCTCACCGTCGTCTTCGTGGCCCGGAATTTTCTCCTCTTCCTCGGCGCGTGGGAGGTGATGGCCCTGGCGGCGTTCTTCCTGATCTCGACGGAGTGGAACGAACCAAAGGCGCGACGGGCTGGGCTCGTCTACCTCCTGGCGACGCACGTGGGAACGCTCTGCCTGTTCGGGCTCGTCGCCCTGCTCTTCCAGTCGACCGGCTCCTTCGCCTTCGGTCACCTGCCTGTCGGGCTCGCGGTCGCCGGGGCCGGAACGGCGATCTTCTGGCTCGCCGTGGCAGGGTTCGGCCTCAAGGCGGGCCTGATGCCGCTCCACTTCTGGCTCCCCGGCGCTCACGCGGCTGCGCCGAGCCACGTGTCGGCACTGATGTCGGGAGTCATGATCAAGAGCGGGATCTACGGTCTCGTCCGCGTCCAGTCCCTTTTCCCCGACCCCCCGCGCGCGTGGGGGGAGACGGTCCTTCTCCTTGGCGTCGTCTCCGGCGTCCTTGGCGTGGCGTTCGCCCTGGGACAGCACGATCTGAAGAGGCTCCTCGCCTACCACAGCGTGGAGAACATCGGCATCATCGCGATCGGTCTCGGGCTCGGGCTCGTCGGCCGGTCGCTGGGGAACCCGGCATGGGTGGTTCTCGGGTTTGGAGGCGCACTGCTCCACGTGGTCAATCACGGGCTGTTCAAGTCGCTCCTCTTCCTAGGCGCTGGATCGGTTGTGCGCGCCTCCCGAACCCGGGAGATGGACAGGATGGGAGGGCTCCTCCGCGTCCTTCCCATCTCCGGCGCCTGCTTCCTCGTGGGCGCCGTCGCGATCTGCGGTCTCCCGCCGTTGAACGGCTTCGTGAGCGAGTGGTTCCTCTACCTCGGGCTCCTCGAGGGGATCGGGAAGCCGGCGGCTTCCATCTGGCCGTGGGGCTCGCTCGCGGTGCCGGCCCTGGCGCTGATCGGCGCCCTCGCCGTCGCCTGCTTCGTGAAGGCCTTCGGCATCGTCTTCCTCGGCGAGTCGCGGACGTCGGCCCCCCGCGATGCGAATGAGCCGGCATCGATGTGGGTGCCGATGGCCACTCTGGCGGCGCTCTGCTTCGTCATCGGTCTCGTACCGATGCTCGTCACGCCGATCCTCGACCAGGCGATCGCGATCTCGGCCGCAGCCCAGGTCCCAGGGGCGCGCCTCCCGCTTCCGCCGCTCGCCGCGGCTGCGGCGCTCCGTCCGCTGTCCGCGTTCCTGATCGGGCTGGCTCTCGTGCTCTTGGCGAGCGCGATCGCCGTCCGTCGCCTCACGCGGGATGCGAAGCGAGACGTCACGTGGGGCTGCGGCTACGCTTCACCGGGTCCGACGATGCAGTACACGTCCTCGTCCTTCGCGGGCTGGACGGTCGGGCTCTTCCGCTGGGCTCTCCTGCCGGTGACCCCCGCGAACCGGCTCTCGCGGCCGTTCGCGAAGCCCTTC
>CALFNC010000331.1 GCA_937902605.1 uncultured Acidobacteriota bacterium
CCGCTCCTCTCGCTCATCTTCGGCCTCGTCTTCATCGTCCTGACGCCCGCGGTGTTCGCCTTCACACGGCACACCGAGCACGAGGCCGACCGGTTCGGCTTGGAGATCACGCGCGACAGCCGGAACGCCGCGACGGCGTTCGTGAAGCTTCAGCAGGAGAACCTCGCGATCCCCCGGCCCGGACCGGTCTACAAGCTCTTCCGCCAGAGCCACCCGCCCCTGGGCGAGCGGATCGACTTCGCGAACGAGTACAGGCCGTGGGTGGCGGGCCAGCCGCTCACCTACGGCAAGCTCTTCCGGGAGAAGTAGAGGGCCGGCAACCCCTACAGCCGCTTCAGGATCTCGTCGGTCATCCGGGAGGTCGGGAGCGACCCGCCGAGGTCGGCCGTCCGGCACCCGTCCGCGATCGTCCGGTAGACCGCGTCCTCGATCGCCGCAGCCTCGGCGGGGAGGCCGAGCGAGTGGCGGAGAAGCATCGCCGACGAGAGGATCGTCCCGATGGGGTTCGCGATCCCTTTCCCGGCGATGTCGGGAGCGGAGCCATGAATCGGCTCGTAGAGGCCGGGACCGCCGTCCCCGATGGAGGCCGACGGGAGCATCCCCATCGAGCCCGCGAGAACCGATGCCTCGTCGGTCAGGATGTCGCCGAACAGGTTCTCGGTGACGACCACGTCAAAGCTCGAAGGGCTCGTCACGAGCCGCATCGAGGCGGTGTCGACGAGCATGTGGTCGAGGGCGATGTCCGGGTTCGCCTTCCCGATCCCCGTCGCGATCTGCCTCCAGAGGCGGGACGACTCGAGGACGTTCGCCTTGTCGACCGACGTGACTTTCCTCTTCCGGTCTTTCGCCAGCCGAAAAGCCAGCTCCACGACGCGCTTTACCTCGAAGTCGTAGTACTCGAGCGTGTCGACCGCCCGCTCGTGCCCGTCCTTCGTGTCGCGCCCCTTCGGCTGTCCGAAGTAGAGGCCGCCGGTCAGCTCGCGGATAACGAGGATGTCGACTCCGACCAGCCGTTCGGGCCGGAGCGGCGAGGAGTCGACGAGGGCGGGGTGGACCTTCACCGGCCTCAGGTTCGCGAAGACGCTGAGCCCCTTCCGAAGGCCGAGCAGCCCCTGCTCGGACAGGATCTTCGCGGTCGGGTCGTCGCACGTCGGCCCGCCGACGGCCCCGAGCAGGACCGCGCTGGATGCCTGACAGGCTGCGAGCGCCTCGGGCGTCAGAGCAACCCCGGACCGGTCGATGGAGCAGCCGCCCATCAGGTGCTCGGTGAACCGGAACGTGTGATTCCCCTTCTTCGCGACGGCGGCCAGGACGCGCAGGGCCTCCGCGGTCACTTCCGGTCCAATGCCGTCTCCCGGCAGCACGACGATGTTCGCTTTCATCCGTCCCCTCCGAGGACCCCGGCGGTCAGTCGCCCGCCGCCAGCCCGTACTCGAGCGCGTCGACCAGCGCCTGCCAGCTCGCTTCGATGATGTTCGTGCTCGCACCGACGGTGCTCCACCTCCGGGTGCCTCTCTGCGTGTCGATCAGAACCCGCGTCACGGCGCCGGTCCCGTCGCTCCCGTCCAGGATCCGGACCTTGTAGTCGACGAGCTGGAACTCGGCGACCTCGGGGTAGCGCGGCACGAGGGCCTTCCGGAGCGCGGCGTCGAGCGCGTTCACGGGGCCATCTCCCTCCGCAGCTGTGTGGAGCACGTCGTCCCCCACCCGCACCTTCACCATTGCCTCCGCGAAGATCCCGCGGCCGGTCCGGTGCTCCACGGTCGCGAGGAAGTCGATCAGCTCGAACGGGGCGACGTAGCCAGGGAGCTGGCGCCGCATCAGCATCGTGACGGAGGCCTCGGCCGCCTCGAACGAGAAGCCCTTCGCCTCCAGCTCCTTGATCGTCGCGAGGACCTCGCCCATGTCCGCCCCGTGCGACTGGAGCCCGAACTCCTCGGCCTTCGACAGGAGGCTGCCGCGCCCGGAGAGCTCGCTGACGACGACCCGCATCAAGTTCCCGACGAGCGCCGGGTCGACGTGCTGGTACGTCGTCTCGTTGCGGCGCATCGCGGCGACATGGACGCCCCCCTTGTGGGCGAAGGCCGACTTTCCGACGTAGGCCAGGTGCTCGTCCGGCGAGAGGTTCGCGACCTCCGCCACGAGGTGGGACGCCTCGGTCAGGGTCCGAAGGTGCCCTTCCGGCAGGCAGCGAAGGCCGAGCTTCAGCTCCAGCGTCGGGATGATCGAGCACAGGTTCGCGTTGCCGCACCGCTCGCCGTACCCGTTGATCGTCCCTTGGACGTGGACGGCCCCCTCGCGGACCGCGGCCAGGGAGTTCGCGACGGCGCACTCTGAGTCGTTGTGCGCGTGGACGCCCATCCGGTGCCCGACGGCCTCCTTCACTTCCCGGACCGTTTCGGCCACCTGCCACGGCATCGACCCGCCGTTCGTGTCGCACAGGACCAGCGTCTCGGCCCCTCCGCGCGCCGCGGCCCGCAGCGTCTCCAGGGCGTACGACCGGTCGGCCCGGTAGCCGTCGAAGAAGTGCTCGGCGTCGTAGATGACCCGGCGGCCGTTCGACGCGAGGAAGCGGATGCTCTCCTCGATGATCCGGAGGTTCTCGTCCAGCGTCGTCCGGAGGACGTCGGTGACGTGGAGCGTCCAGGTCTTCCCGAAGACGGTGCAGACCGGCGTCCCGGCGTCGAGGAGCGCGCGGATGTTCGCGTCGTCCTCCGGGTTGCTGCCCGCGCGGCAGACCGAGCCGAACGCGGCGATCGCGGATCGTTTCCAGGGGAGATCGCGGGCCCGCAGGAAGAACTCGACATCCTTGGGGTTCGACCCCGGCCACCCCCCCTCGATGAACGCCACTCCCAGCTCATCCAGCCGCCTGGCGATGCGGAGCTTGTCGTCGCACGAAAGGGAGATCCCTTCGCGCTGGGTCCCGTCGCGGAGTGTGGTGTCGTAGACCTCGATCCGGCTCACGACGGGCCGCCGGCCCCTGTCCCAGGCGCGCCTTCGCTCCGGCGCTCGAAGGCGGCGATCTCGGGGGCAAAGGTGAGGATGTACCCCAGCTCGTCGACCCCCTCGAGGAGACAGGTCTTCGAAAAGCCGTCGATCGGGAACGATGCGGTCTTACCGCCAGGGAGGGTCAGCTTCTGCGAGGCGAGGTCGATCGTCACCTCGGCGACGGGGAAGGCCGCGAGGGCCGAGATCAGGGCGCGGTGCGTAGCGGGGTCGACGGTCACCGGAAGGAGCCCGTTCTTCAGGGCGTTTCCCAGGAAGATGTCGGCGAAGGAGGTGGAGATCACGGCCCGGAAGCCGAACGCCGTGAGGGCCCAAGGCGCGTGCTCGCGCGAGCTACCGCAGCCGAAGTTGTCCCCGGCGAGGAGGACGGCCGCGCCTTTGGCGGCCGGCTGGTTCAGGACGAAACCGGGAATCGGCGCGCCGTCTGCGGCGTAGCGCCAGTCGGCGAATAGGTTTCCCCCCAGGCCGGCCTTGTCGGTCGTCTTCAGGTAGCGGGCCGGGATGATCTGGTCGGTGTCGATGTTCTCGACCGGCATCACGACGACCCGGGAGGTCAGGGTGGTGAACTGGGCCATGTCCTCGTCCTTCTCAGCCGTCCGGGAGCGTCCGGACGTCGGCCACCATCCCCGTGACGGCCGCCGCGGCGGCGGTGAGCGGCGAGGCGAGGAGGGTCCGGCCCCCCTTCCCCTGGCGCCCCTCGAAGTTCCGGTTGCTCGTCGAGACGGCGTACTGGCCCGGCGCGATCTGGTCACCGTTCATCGCGATGCACATCGAGCAGCCGGCGTCGCGCCATTCGGCCCCGGCCTCCTCGAAGACCCGGTGGAGCCCCTCGCTCTCGGCCTGCCATTTCACCGCCTCCGAGCCGGGGACCACCAGGACGCGAACCTTCGGCGCCACCTTCCGCCCTTTCATCACGCGAGCCGCGTCGCGGAGGTCGGAAAGGCGGCCGTTCGTGCAGCTGCCGATGAAGACGACGTCGATCGGCATCCCAAGGAGCGACTGCCCGGGTTTCAGCCCCATATAACCGAGCGCCTTCGCCATCGCCGAGCGCTGGGAAGCGTCGGCGAGCGAGGCTGGGTCGGGGACGCGGCCCGTCACGGGGATCCCCATTCCGGGGTTCGTCCCGTACGTGATCATGGGGGCGAGCGAAGCGGCATCGAGCGTGAGGGTCTGGTCGAACGCGGCGCCAGGGTCGGTTGGGAGCTTCCTCCAGGCCGTGACGGCGGCGTCCCAGGCGGCCCCCTTCGGTGCGAACTCGCGGCCGACGAGGTACTGGACCGTCGTGTCGTCTGGCGCAACCATCCCGGCGCGGGCGCCGGCCTCGATCGTCATGTTGCAGACCGTCATCCGCTGCTCCATGTCCAGGGCGCGGATCCCATCGCCGGTGTACTCGATGACGTGGCCGGTCCCGCCGCCGATGCCGAGGCGCGCGATGAGGCCGAGGATGACGTCCTTGGCGGAAACCCCGGGGGCGAGCCGTCCCTCGACGCGGACCTCGAACGTCTTCGGCCGGTTCTGGAGGAGGCACTGGCTGGCCAGGACGTGCTCCACCTCGCTCGTCCCGATGCCGAACGCGAGCGCCCCGAAGGCGCCGTGGGTGGCGGTGTGGCTGTCGCCGCAGACGATCGTCATCCCGGGGAGCGTCAGGCCCAGCTCCGGCCCGATGACGTGGACGACCCCTTGCCTTCCGCTGCCCTTCCGGTGGAGCGGGATCCCGAACTCCCGGCAGTTCTCGTCGAGCTGCCTCAGCTGGGCCGCGGCCATCTCGTCCACCACCGGCCCCCTCGTCGGGATGCTGTGGTCCTCGGTCGCGACCGTCCGGTCGGGCCGCCGGACCTTCAGGCCCCGGGCCCGGAGGCCCGTGAAAGCCTGCGGCGAGGTCACCTCGTGGACGAGCTGCCGGTCGATGTACAGGATCGCCGGAGCGCCGGGCTGCTGGGCGACGACATGAGAGTCCCAGATCTTCTGGAACAGGGTCCGCGGGTTCGTCATGGGGTCGAGATTCTGGCACAGCGGCCGCGCCCAGTTCCAGCGGCCCCGTGGTGGCGGTAGCATGGTGCCGGAAGGCAGGCGAACGAAGGGGTTCTTCATGAAGTGGTCGTTTTCCATCGGCCGGGTGTTTGACATCGACATCCGGGTCCACGCCTCGTTCGGGCTGATCCTGGCCCTCGGGGCGGTCCAGTGGGGGGTGCCGCATGGTCCGCGTGGCGCCCTGTTTGGTGTCCTCTTGATGGTCTGCCTCTTCGCCTGCGTCGTGGTGCACGAGCTGGCCCACAGCCTCGTGGCCCAGGCGTTCGGCTGCACCGTGCGCGAGATTCTCCTCCTCCCGATCGGCGGTGTGTCGCGGATGGAGAAGCCGCCGCAGAAGCCCCAGCAGGAGCTGCTGGTGGCGTTGGTCGGCCCGCTGACGAACCTAGGCCTGGCGGTGGGGCTGTACTTCGTAGTCGGCAAGACGGGCGGGGCGATCGACCTGGAGCAGATCGCCAGGATGCCGCCGACGGCACCGTCGATGTCGACCGCCCTCGTTTGGCTCCTCGGCGCGAACGTCTTCCTGGCCCTCTTCAACCTGATCCCGGCGTTCCCGCTGGACGGCGGGCGCGTCTTTCGGGCGCTCCTCTCCATGGCGGTCGGGGCCCGCCGGGCCACGCAGATTGCCGCGGGGACCGGCCAGATGATCGCGATCGGCCTCGGCCTCACGGGCGTCTTCACGGGGAACCTGATTCTCGCCCTGGTGGCCTTCTTCATCTTCATGGGCGCCGGGCAGGAGCAGGCCGAGGAGGCGGCGCGGACCGTCCTCCACTCGCTCGCGGTCGGTGACGCCTACAACAAGTACGCTCTGACGCTCGCCCCCGGGGATCAGGTGAGCCGCGTCATCGACTACCTTCTCACGTCGTACGAGCCCGACTTCGCCGTGGTGCAGGGAAGCCGCCTCCTCGGCGTCGTGACGCGGGCCGACGTGCTGAAGGCCCTCGCGTCGGAGATCGAGGACGTGTACGTCGCGACGATCATGAAACGCGACGTGATGAAGGCCGACGCGGCGCGTCCGCTCGACGAGGTGAGGCAGGAGATGATGGAGAAGCAGGAGCGCGTGGCAGCCGTCTACCGCGACGAGACCTACCTCGGCCTCGTCAGCCTGGAGGACATCGCCGAGACGTTGCTCGTCGTCGGCTTCCGGAACCGCCAGGAAGAGCGGCGTAAGGCGGCGATGGCCGGATGAAGGTCGTCCGGCCGCTAGCGTGAAATGGCCGGGGCAGCCCTTGGACAGGCTGACCGTCTCCTAACCAAGGCGGGCGGATGCTCGCCCGCGCGGTGGGGTATCCTTTCCCGGTGACGCTGACCGTCGAGTTCGACCGCGAGGAGGATGGCCGTTGGCTGGCCGACATCCCGTCGCTGCCAGGAGTCATGGCCTACGGCCCGAGCCGTGAAAGTGCCCTCGCCAATGTCAAGGCTCTGGCCCTTCATGTGGTCGCCGACATGATAGATCGGAAGAGCACACGTCTGAACTCCAGTCACGCC
>CALFNC010000332.1 GCA_937902605.1 uncultured Acidobacteriota bacterium
GTCCTGACCTGGCTCCGCAAGGAGGACCGGGTGGACGCCTCGGGAGACGTGCACACGGTCTTTCGGGGAGGGGTTCCTGGCACCGGGGCCGGATCGGATACGGAGCCGTACTATTCCCAGTCGGACACGCTGCGGATGACGATGGCGGACCGCGTCGCCACGCTGGAGGGAAACGTCCGGGCGTGGCAGAAGGAGAACGTCCTCCGGTCGGCGAAGCTCACGTTGAACGACACCGAGAGAACGATCCGGGCCGAGGGAAACGTGCGGGCGGTCTTTCGGAGGCGGCCGGCGGGGCTGCCGTCGGCTGCGTCGAAGCCGAAAGCCGGGGGCGAGACCGTCTCCGCCACCGGAGACGTGCTCACCCACCGCGAGTCCGAGCGAATGGTCAGGATCGAGGGGAATGCGAGCATGGTCTCGGGGAGCTGGTCGATGAACGCGACCGTGGCCGACATCCGGCTGACGAAGGACCGGGCCGTCGAGTCGGCCGAGGCGCGCGGGTCGGTGGTCCTGGAAGACCGGGCCACTTCCCGACGGGGGGAGGGGAGCCTCGCCACCTGGAGGCCCGAGACGGAGACCGTCACCCTCGAAGGGACGCCGGCAACGGCGCTGGACGGGAAGCGCAACCGCATGACGGGTGCGCGGCTGACGTTCCGTCAAGGGCGCTCACGGGTCGACGTGGAGTCGGCCCCAGGCGTGATGAGCGAGGGCAGCTACAGACCGGAGGGATCGTGACGCGCGATGACGAAAACGGCCGGGCGACGCTGGAGACGCGGGCGCTCGCGAAATCGTTCCGCGGGCGCCGTGTCGTGAGCGGTGTGTCCCTCTCCGTGGGCGCCGGCGAGGTCGTCGGTCTCCTGGGCCCGAACGGGGCGGGGAAGACGACGACGTTCTCGATCGTCGTGGGCCTCGTCGAGCCCGACGAGGGGGAGGTTCTCCTCGACGGCGAGACGGTGACCGCTCTCCCGATGTACCGGCGAGCGCGGAAGGGGATGGGATACCTCCCGCAGGAACCCTCGATCTTCCGGAAGATGACCGCGCTCGAGAACCTCCTCGCGATTCTCGAGACGCTCTCGATCCCGCGGGCCGAACGGGAGGAGCGAGCCCGATCACTCCTGGAGCGGTTCAAGCTACTGCACCTGGCCGGGTCGATGGCGGACACGCTTTCCGGCGGAGAGCGGAGGCGTCTCGAGATCGCGAGGGCGCTCACGCTCTCTCCTCGGTTCATCCTCCTCGACGAGCCGTTCGCTGGGATCGACCCGATCACGGTCCTGGACCTCCAGGAAGTGATCCGCGGCCTCGCGACGTCGGGCATTGGAATCCTGATCACAGACCACAACGTCCGCGACACGCTCTCGATCGTTGACCGGGCCTACATCATCAACTCGGGGGCGATCTTCCGGACCGGCTCCCCGGCCGAGCTCTCCAACGATTCGGAGGTCCGTCGAGTCTACCTCGGGGAAAGGTTCCGTCTGGAATGAGAAGCCGGACCGTTCCCGGTCGGGGCAGAAAGTGCCCTGAGGTGGCGGCCCTTCCGAATACAGGGGCAGGCTCCTAGAATCGAACGAGCACCGTGGGACTCGAACAGAAGCTCTCTCTGAAACTCTCCCAGCGTCTGGTTATGACGCCGACCCTGCAGCAGGCGATCAAGCTACTGCAGATGACGAGGCTCGAGCTCTCGGACATCGTCAACGAGGAGCTGGTGGCGAACCCGGCCCTCGAGGAGGACGAAGGGAACGCCGAGGGGACCGGAGAGGGGGATTCCCCCGCAGCGGACGCGGCCTCCGAGGGAACGGATGAGGCGGAGGGGGGCGATAAGGCCGAGACCTCAGAGCCGGAGGCCGCGGACGCCAGAGTCCCGGAGCCTGGCATGGCCGAGCGGGAGGCCCGGGAGCTCGACGGCGGGCAGGAGTCGGGCGGGCGAACGACGGAGGCCGAGCCAGCCGCGGAGGCGACGGGCGAGGCAACGGCCGAGGCCGCGGCCGAGTCGGCCGAAGCCTTCAACCAGATCGACCTGGAAGCGTATTTTGGCGAGTACATGGACGGAACCGCCACGGCCCCCCGGATGCAGGAGGAGGGGGAGGAGTTCTCGCTGGAGAACCGGGCCGAGACGCCTCCCGGGCTCGCGGACCACCTGACCCAGCAGCTCGGGCTCTCGGAAGCCACGGGGCTGCTCCGGGAGGCGAGCGCGTTCCTCATCGGAAACGTCGACCCGGAAGGGTACCTCCGAATGACGCTCGAGGAGGTCGCGGCCGGGGTCCCCTGCCCGATCGAGTGCGCCGCCAAGGCGCTGGCTTTGGTCCAGTCGTTCGATCCGGCCGGCGTGGGGGCGCGGAACCTCTCGGAGTGCCTCCTCACCCAGGCCCGCGCGGCGAACGTCGACTCGCCTCTCCTCGTGGAGCTCGTGACCCATCGGTTCGCCGAGCTGGGGTCGAAGCCAGTGACCGTGCTCGCTCGCCAGATGAACGTCTCGGTGGAGCAGCTGCAGCAGGCGATCGAGTGGATCCGGCAGCTCGACCCGAAACCGGGCCGGCGGTACGACTCGTCGCGGACGATCTACGTGGAGCCCGATGTCGCGGTCGTCAAATCCGAGGAGGACTACGTCGTCCTCTTCAACGATGACGGCCTCCCGAGGCTCCGTGTCTCGAGGCTCTATCGCCACATGCTCCGGGCGAACGATGGCGCGCTGGACGGTGAGGGGAAGAGCTACCTCCGCGAGAAGATCCGCGCGGCACAGTGGCTGATGAAGAGCCTCGATCAGCGAAAGCGGACGATCGTCCGCGTAGCGGAGTCGATCGTCAAGAAGCAGCGCGACTTCTTCGAGTATGGCGTGGCCCACCTCCGTCCGCTGGTGCTGCGGGACGTCGCCGAGGACATCGGGATGCACGAGTCGACGGTCTCCCGAGTCGTGTCGAACAAGTGGATGGCCTGTCCCCGCGGCCTTGTCCCGATGAAGTTCTTCTTCCACTCGGCGATCGCGTCCATCGGGGGGGGCGAGGACGTGTCGTCGCTCGCCGTGAAGGGGAAGATCCGGTCGCTGGTAGAGTCGGAGGACCCATCCCACCCGATGTCCGACGCCCGGCTGTCGGAGCTTCTGGCGAGGGACGGCATCCGGATCGCGCGGCGGACGGTTGCGAAGTATCGCGAGGAGCTCCACATCCCGGCGAGCTCGATCCGAAAGACGGACGGCCCGCCGGAGATCGACAAGCGCGATGACACGGCTCCCCCGGAGGGAGCCGAGGAGTTGAAATGAATATCGAATTCACGTCCCGGCGCGCGCGACTTCACGATGGCGTCAAGGAGCTGTTCGAGAAGAAGCTCGGGAAGCTCGAGAAGGTCCTGCCTCCGAACGTCCAGGCTCACGTGATCCTCAGGGGAGAGAACAAGGGGGTCTCGCTCGAGGTAACCGTTGTCGGGCGTCAGCGTACCTGGACGGCCACCGAGGCGGGCGTCGAGCAGGAGTCGATGGCCTACGCTGTCCTAGAGCGGATCGAGGCGCAGATCCGGAAGTCCAAGGCGAAGGTGAAGGAAGAGAAGAAGCACCGCCCTTCCGCGCTCAAGGCCGCCAAAGGCGCCGCCGAGGAGGCGGCCGAGGCGCCTACGAGCCGTCCGGCGACGGCGCTTAGGCCCGAAGTCGTCGTGGCGCGCCCGACGTTCGAGGAGGACGCTCTCCACAAGTTCGTGAAGTGGAACCGGGACGTCATGGTGTACCGCGATCCGTCCGACGAGTCGTTTCAGGTCCTCTACCGCCGCCGCGACGGCACCATCGGCCTTCTGACACCGACCTGACCGGGAGCGGCTGGGATGAGCGGGGGACGGCAGGAAACGAAGCCGGTCGTGCGCGCCGGGGAGCTCTGCTCGCCGGCGCTGGCGAGCTTGGCGCTTCGCCTCGTCGCCGGTCACGGAGGGCTGTCACGGACGATCGAGTGGCCTCGCGTCCAGAAGCCCGGCCTGGCGATCGCCGGGTTCCTGCCGTATGTCCGCCCCCATAGGGTCCAGATCCTCGGCGAGAGCGAGCTTTCGTACCTGAACACGCTCTCCCCTGCGGTCGTCCGGCAGCGGCTCGACGCCTTCACCGCCCTCCGGGTCCCATGCGTGATCGTCACGAAGGGGCTCGAGCCGCCGGCTTGTCTGGCTCGGCTCTGCCAGCGGCGACGGATCCCGCTCTTCACCACGACACGCCTGACGGGCTCGGTCATCGAAGGGCTCACGGCCTTTCTCGAGGAGTCCCTGGCTCCCCGGGTCACGATCCACGGCGTTCTCATGGAGGTCGGAGGGCTCGGGACGCTCCTCCTCGGAGACTCGGGCGTCGGGAAGAGCGAGTGCGCTCTCGCTCTCGTTCAGCGTGGACACCGCCTCGTCGCTGACGACCTCGTCGTGATCCAGCGGTTCCCCAACGACGTCCTGATCGGGTCGTCGTCGGGCCTGATCCGCCACCACATGGAGCTCCGGGGTCTCGGGATCGTGAACGTCCCAATGTTGTTCGGCGTCGCGGCCGTCCTGGAACGCCACACGGTGGAGTTCGTCATCCACCTCTCGAACTGGGTCGAGGGCCGAGACTATGACCGGCTCGGGCTGGACGAGGAGACGGAGAGCATCCTTGGCGTCGGGGTGCCCAGGGTCAGCATGCCCGTCGCCACGGGGCGGGACCTCGCCCTCCTGGTGGAGATTGCCTCCCGCAACCAGCTGCTGAAGCGCCGCGGATTCCATGCGGCCCGGGAAATGGCGGCGAAGGTCCAGGCCGAGATCTCCCGCAAGGAGCTGGCGAAGCGGCCCGCACGCAGGAAGAAGCCCGCCCCCGGCCACAAGCAGGTCCGCGCATGAGTGGAAGGCCCCCGGGGCACCCATCCAGCCGCCTGCTGATCGTTACCGGCCTCTCGGGGTCCGGGAAGTCGTACGTCGGACAGGCCCTCGAGGACATCGGGTACGCGACCGTCGACAACCTGCCGCTCTCCCTGCTCGACTCGTTCGCGACCGAGGTGGCGGGTGGCCGGACCCCCGGGCCCCGGACCGCCGTCGTCCTGGATGTGCGGAACCCCGACTTCGCCGAGGTCTTCCCCGGTCTGGTCGAGCAGCTTCGGCTCCGCCTTCCCGTCACGCTCCTCTACCTCGACTGCGAGGACCGGATCCTGCTCGCGCGCTTCTCCGAGACGCGGCGACCGCACCCTCTGGCGAAGAACCGAACGTTGGCCGAGGCCGTCGCGTACGAGCGGCGTCTCCTGGCCGAGGTGAAGGCGCGCGCCGACATCGTGATCGACACCTCCGGCATGACCGTCCACGAGCTCCGGGGGGCCGTGGCCGAGAACTTCCGGGCACCGGGGGACCCGGGAATCCTCGCCCTCTCGATCGTCTCCTTCGGGTTCAAGCACGGCCTTCCGCCGACGCTCGACGTCTGCTTCGACGTCCGCTTCCTCTCGAACCCGCACTTCGACCCCGTCCTTCGGCCCCGGACCGGCCGCGACGCCGAGGTCCGACGGTATATCGAGGCGGGCGATACGACCGAGCCGTTCTACCGCCGTCTGATCGACTTCCTCCTCTGGTGCCTGCCGAACTATCGGAAGGAGAACCGCTCTTACCTGACGATCGGGATCGGGTGCACCGGGGGACGGCACCGATCCGTCTACATCGCCGAGAGGCTGGGGCACGACCTCCTCGGCGCCGGGTACCCGGTGCGCGTCTCCCACCGCGATGAAATGAGAGAGGGAACGGCGTCATGAGCTCCGCCGCTCTGCCGCCCGACCGCGACGTGATCGTCGGCGTCCTCCTGATCTCTCACGGTCCGCTGGCCGCGGCCCTGAGGGACACCGTCCGAGTTCTGGAGCCCGACGACCCGAGCGAGATCGACGCCCTCTCCGTGGCCTGGGACGAGGTCCCAGAGAAGGCCAGCGCCCGGCTCGAGAAAGCGATCGGGCGGGCCGACCTGGGGAAGGGAGTCGTCATCCTGACCGACATGTTCGGGGGGACGCCATCGAATCTCGCTCTGGCGTTCCTCGACCACGGGAAGGTCGAGATCGTCTCGGGAATGAATCTCCCGATGGTCCTCAAGGCGCGGGTTCTGGCACGGGAAGGACGGGACCCGCACTCCATCGCTCACGCGTTGGTGGATCGCGGACGCCGCGCCATCCTGGCGGCCTCGGAGCTGATGGAGACGGAACGGAGGGTGCCGTGATCGAGCGGACGGTGAGGCTGAAGAACCGGCTGGGCCTCCACGCGCGCGCCGCCGCGAAAGTCGTGCACACCGCCGCGGGCTTCGACTCGAAGGTGACTCTGGCCCGAGACGGAGACGAGGTGGACGGCAAAAGCATCC
>CALFNC010000333.1 GCA_937902605.1 uncultured Acidobacteriota bacterium
CGGATCGACACATACCGGCACGACGGGGACGAGGCGTACGAGACGGCCATCCGCCAGTGCTTCGGGGCCGGCCCGGAGGAGATCCCGTCGTTCGACCTCGTCTTCCTCGGCGTCGGGCCCGACGGCCACACGGCGTCGCTCTTTCCGGACCACCCGGGGCTCGACGAGACACGGCGCCTCGTCGTGAGGGTGAACGGCGCCCCGAAGCCGCCTCCCAACCGAATCACGATGACGCTTCCTCTCCTCAACCGGGCGCGTCTCGTCGTTTTCCTCGCGACCGGTCCCGAGAAGACCGAGGTGGTTGCCCGGGCCGTGATGGGCGATCGTGCGATTCCGGCCGGCCGGGTGGCACCGGCCGGCGGCCGTGTCGTGTGGCTGCTCGACGAGGCGGCCGCGTCGGGTCTCGAGAGCGGCCGTTGACCCGGGAAGGCGGGCTGCTCGCAGGCGACATCGGCGCCACCAACATCCGGCTCTCGTACTTCGGCGAGGAGGCCGGCCGGCTCGTCCAGGGCTGGTCCTCCCAGTACCGCGTCGCCGACGTTCCGGGGATCCGCGAGGCGCTCGAGCGCTTCCTCCTGGAGGCGATGGAGGCGGGAGAGTTCCGGCCGGTCGCCGCGGCGGCGTTCGGCTGCGCTGGGACAATCCGCGACGGGCGCCTCGTATCGTCGCAGCTCCCGTGGGGGGTCGACGCGGCCACGATCGCGGGCGCGCTGGGGCTCGGGTCGGTCCAGCTCGTGAACGACCTCGTCGCGAACGCGCTCGGCATCCCGGAGCTTGCGCCGAAGGACTTCGCCGTCCTGAACGACGGTGTGGAGGAGCCCGACGGCAACGCCGTCCTGATCTCTCCCGGGACGGGCCTTGGCGAGTCGATCCTCGTCCGCGACGGCTCGGGCTTCAGGCCGATCCCCTCCGAGGGAGGGAACGCTTCCTTCGCTCCCCGGAACGCGGAGGAGATCGAGCTCCTGGAGTGGCTGATGGGCGAGTTCGGCCATGTCTCGTGCGAGCGGATCCTCTCGGGGCCGGGCCTCGTCAACCTCTACCGGTTCGAGAGGAGCCGTGCGCGGGAACCGGAGCCACGCTGGCTGAAGGACCGGATCGCCGAGCTGGGAGACGTCGCACCCGCCGTCACCGAGGCGGCGCTCTCCGAGGGGGACCCGGTCTGCCAGCGGACGCTGGAACGCTACGCCTCGATCCTCGGCGGCGAGGCGGGCAACCTCGCCCTGAAGGGTCTGGCTACGGGTGGTGTCTTCCTGGGAGGCGGCATCTCGCCGAAGATCCTCCCCAAGCTCCGCGACGGCTCCTTCTTCGCAGCCTTCTGCGACAAAGGGCGCCTCGGTCCGGTCCTCTCGAGGATGCCCGTGAAGGTCGTCCTCGACGACCGCTGCGCCCTCCTCGGCGCCGCGCGGGCGGCCTCCTCCTCCCCGCGCTAGACTCCGCGCGATCCACCGCGGGACGCGACGGACGGAAGGAAGGCTTTTGCTCCTACTGACGCGCACCATCCACTTCAACGCCGCTCACCGGCTCTGGAACCCGGCGAAGAGCGAGGAATGGAACTACGCCACGTTCGGTCCCGGCGCGAACCTGGCCGGCTACGGTCACAACTACTCGCTGGAGATCGCCGTGGCCGGGACCGCGAACGCCGACACGGGGATGATCGTGAATCTCACCGACCTCGACCGGATCCTGAGGGAGGAGATCGACCGCCCGCTCGACCACCGCCACCTGAACAACGAGGTCGCCGAGTTTCGGGACACGGTCCCGACGGCCGAGAACCTCGCGCTCTGGATCTGGAGGCGCGTGGAGGCCAGGCTGACGACGGACGGGTGGCCATGCCGCCTGTCGAGCCTCGTCCTCAAGGTCACCCCGACCTTTTCGGTGGAGCTCTCCGCCCCGGCGGCTGCCGGAAGCTAGCGTGGCCGGAGACCCCTCAGCCCGCTTCGCCGACCCGTTCGCGGCGATTACCCGCCTCGTCGACGCGGTCCGGAAGGCGCCGCTCCCGCCGGTCCTCTTCCTCTCGGGCGACGACGAGTGGTTCGTGCGCGAAGGCTCCCGCCGGGTCGCCGCCGCCTTCACGGCCGCCTTCGCCGAGGGTGAGGTGACGATCTACGACGGCACGCGTGACGCGGCCTCGGAGGCGGTGGCCGACGTGGCGACAGTGGCGCTCTTCTCGACGAACCGCCTCGTCGTCCTGGAGGCGACCGACCTCCTGCACGGCAAGAAGCTCTCGGCCGAGGACGTCGACTCGCTTCTGGACGAGGCCGCCGAGGCCGGCGGCGACAAGAGGGCTTTGGCGCGGCTGGCGAGGCGGGCCCGCATGCTGGCCGTGACGGCGGGGGCCGGGTCCGAGACCGACGCCCACGAGGCGGCCCGCAAGGTGACGGGACGCGTCCGGCGGAACTCGCGGGCCGACGAGCTGGCCGCGCTCCTCGACCTGGCGCCTCCGGAGCCTGAAGACCAGAGCGGCGGCGACATCCTCCTCGAGTACCTCCGAGCGGCGCGGCCCGGGGACAACGCCCTTCTCGTCTGCGCCGTCTCGCCCGACGCCGACCACCCGGCCGCCCAGGCGCTCTCGAAGCGGGCCCTACACGGATCCCTCGCCGCGGCCGGCGACGAGGCCCGCCGGGCCCGCCTCGCCGCGCTCGGCTTCAAGCGGGCGATGGAACGGAACGTGGTGGTCGACCCCGACGTGTACGAGATCCTTTGCAGCCGTGGCCGGCTGGCCGCGCGTTCGTTCCTCGCGGAGCTCGACCGCCTGGTGGCGGGGGCGAAGGGCTCCCGGGTGCGGGCCGAGGACGCCTCGCGGCTCGTGTCCGACGAGAAGAAGGAGTATGGGTCGGACTTCGTCGACGCCGCGGTGAAGCGGCAGTTCGTCGCGGCGCTCCACCTCCTCGACCGCCTCATGACGTCCGACGACTTTACGGCGTTCCGCCCCTTCGGCGGCAAGGAGGAGGCGGCGCCTGCCAAGAAGGGGCCGAAGGGCGAGGCCGCCTTTTTCCCGCTCCTGGGCCTGCTCGCGGGGGAGTTCCGGAGGGTCCTGGCGATGAAGGCCGCTCTGGCGCAGCTCCCGGCGGGGGCGAGGCCGGCGCGGCGCCTGGACTACCGGACGTTCGCCGACCGCCTCCTCCCGTCGTTGAAGAGCCCTCCCCAGAGCGCGCCGCCGATCCCGCTCGACGGGCACCCTTACGTCCTCCACAAGGCGTACCTCGCGTCGTTCGACTGGAGCCTTTCCGAGCTGATCGAGGCGATGAAGGGGATTGCGAAGATCGACGAAGGGGTGAAGACCGGTACAGGCGACGGCCGCGACCTGCTCGAGACGTTCCTCCTCTCCCGCGCCACGCCGCCGGGAGAACCGAAACGGTGAGGATCCTCTGGCTGGGAACCAAGCGGCCCTGGCCGCTGGCCGACGGAGGCCGGCTCCTCTCGTTCGACACGATTCGCCTGCTGTCCCGAAGGCACCGGATCACGCTCGTCGTGCCGGAAACCGGTGCGGCGGGTGACCGGGCCGGCCGCGAAGCGAGCGAGGCGCTCGCGCCGTTCTGCGACCTTCACCTCGTCTCCGTGCCGGAGCGGTCGCGGCTCGTCTCCCTGGCGGCGACGATCGCGCGCGTCCGACCCTTCACCATCGACCGCCACCGCCACCCAGCCGTCGACGCCCACGTGGAGCGGCTCCTTCGTGAGAGGGAGATCGATCTCGTCCATGCCGAGCAGCTCCACGCCCTTCCGCCTCCGTCGTCGCCCTGCTGGAAGCGGCCGGGCGTCCTCCGCGAGCAGCACGTGGAGTGCGACCTCTGGTACGGCGCTTCCCGCTACGGAGACGCCCCGTTCGCATGGGGAATCGGGCGCGAGGCGCGGCGCCTGGAGCGTTGGGAGGCCGCCGCAGTCCAGAGGAGCACGCTCACTGTCACGTTGACGGCGGAGGACCGCCTCCGGCTCCTCCAGGTGTCGGGAGTGCCGGAGGAGAAGGTCGTCGCCGTCCCTGTACCGTTTACTCCGGTCGCCCAGGCCGGCAACGAGCCGCTGCCGGGCCACCCCGCCGTCGTCCTGATCGGGAGTGCGGGCTGGCGCCCGAACTCCGACGGCACGAGGTGGTTCGTAAAGTCGGTGTGGCCCGAGGTCGCCCGCCTGATCCCCGGCGCCGTGCTGCACCTCTTCGGCGACGGCGGGCTGGCCGTGGCCACGGGAGCGCTCCGCCTCCACGAGGCACCGAAAGACATCCGGTTGGCGCTCGCGGCCGGGACGGTCTGCGTTGTCCCGCTCCGGTTCGCCTCGGGGATCAGGATGCGCGTCCTGGATGCCTGGTCTAGGGGAATCCCCGTCGTGGCCACGCCGGTCGCTGCCGCCGGCCTGGAGGCCGAGGACGGGACACACATCCTTCTGGCGCACGACGCCGCAGGGTTCGCGGAAGCCTTCCGCCGCCTGGCGGACGACCCCGGTCTCGCCCGCGGCCTGGCGGAGAACGCCCGGGCGCTCCTTCGGCGCTGCCACGCGCCGGAAGAGGCGGTGTCACGGCTCGAGGCAGCCTACTCCCTCGTCGTGGGGCGTCGATCCCCTAAACTCCCCGCGCTTTCGGTGAATGGAGGACGCCCCGCGTGAGCTGGTGGGCCGGCAAGAGGGTGCTCGTGACGGGAGGAGCGGGGTTCCTCGGATCTCGCGTGGCCGCGAAGGTAAGGGAGCGCGGCGCCTCCGGGGTCTTCACCCCCCGCTCGCGGGAGTTCGACCTGACGCGCCGAGAGGACGTCGAGAAGTGCCTCGAGGCGTCCCGTCCCGACGTCGTCATCCACGCGGCCGCGAAGGTGGGGGGGATCGGCGCGAACCGGCTCCACCCCGGCTCGTTCTTCCGCGACAACGCCCTGATGGGAATCCACCTGATCGAGGCGTGCTGCGTTCGTGCGAAGGCGCGCCCGCTCGCGCGGTTCGTCTGCCTCGGGACGATCTGCGCCTACCCCAAGTTCACGCCGGTCCCGTTCCGCGAGGAGAACCTCTGGAACGGCTACCCCGATGAGACGAACGCGCCATACGGCATCGCGAAGAAGGCCCTCCTCGTGATGTTACAGGGCTACCGCAAGGAGTACGGGTTCGAGGGGATCTACCTCCTGCCGGTGAACCTGTACGGGCCGGGAGACAGCTTGTACCCCGAGGCGAGCCACGTGATCCCCGCGATGACCCGGAAGTTCGTGGAGGCCCGGGAGACGGGCCGGGACGAGGTGACGCTCTGGGGGGACGGGAGCCCGACCCGCGAGTTCCTCTACGTGGTTGACGCAGCGGACGGGATCGTGGCGGCGGCCGAGCGGTACGGCGGTGCCGACCCGGTCAACCTCGGCAGCGGCGAGGAGATCTCGATCCGCGACCTCGCCGAGACGGTCCGGAAGGCGACCGGATTCGATGGCCGGATCGTCTGGGATGCATCGAAGCCGAACGGGCAGCCGCGGCGGAGACTGGACGTCTCGAAGAGCCGCGAGCTGTTCGGGTGGAGCGCCTCCACCCCGATGGCCGAAGGGCTCCGGAAGACCGTCGAGTGGTTTGAAGCCCACAGGCCTGGGGATACCGTCGCCCCCCATGGCCGCTGAGCGCCACATCGCGACCCGTGGCGCCACGCTGATCGCGACCGGCTTCACCGAGTACCGGTTGCGATTCGCGGCGATCACGCGGCGGGCCCCGGCCCGGTTCACGAGCCGGGACTGGGCGGGCGGGCGCGATGACGCCGTGGAGAGGCTGGAGCTCTACAAGAAGGTGGTGAACCCGACGCTCGTGCGGCTGGAGACGCTGGTGGGGAAGGAGATCCTGGACAAGGCGCTCTGGACCGAGATGAAGGAGGCGTTCGTCGTCCGGATACAGGGCTGGCCCGACATGGAGCTGGCCGAGACATTCTTCAACTCGCTCTCCCGCAAGGTCTTCGCCACCGTCGGCGTGGACCCGGGGGTGGAGTTCGTGGCGTCCGAGATGGAGTCCTTGAAGGGGGGCGAGGCGTCGCTTTTCCGGGAGTACGGCTCGGGCTCGGGCGACGTTTCCCCGGTGGCCCTGTTCGAGAAGGTCCTCGCCGACCACCCCTTCGCCGCCGGGTACGAGGACACCGCAAAGGACGCGGTCCGTGTCGCCACGGAGTTCGACCGGCACATACGGCGGACGTGGGGATCGGCCGGCTTCGACTCGATCGAGGTCCTCCGGCCGGTCTTCTTCCGGAACAAGGGGGCCTACCTCGTCGGGAAGGTGGTTCGCGGCGAGGCGGTCGTCCCACTCGTCGTCAGTCTCCTCAACCCGGACGGGAAGGTCCTGGTCGACGCGGTGCTGCTGGAGCCGGACGAGGTGAGCATCGTCTTCAGCTTCACCTGGTCCTACTTCCACGTGGAGACGTCGTCCCCCTCGAGCCTCGTGAGGTACCTGAAGACGATCATGCCGAAGAAGCCGGTCTCGGAGCTCTACATCGAGATTGGGTACAACAAGCACGGCAAGACCGAGCTCTATCGGAGCCTCCTTACGCACATGGACGCCTCGACCGACCAGTTCGTCCGGGCGCCCGGGGTGGAGGGGATGGTGATGACCGTCTTCACGCTCCCGTCCTACGACGTGGTCTTCAAGATCATCAAGGACTCGTTTGCGCCGCCGAAGACGTCGACCCGCGCCGACGTTCTGGCCAAGTACCGCCTGGTCTTCCGGCCCGGGCGGGCCGGG
>CALFNC010000334.1 GCA_937902605.1 uncultured Acidobacteriota bacterium
CACGCGGATGCCGCTCCGCTCCGCGAGGGACCTGTACGAGGCGATGCAGAGCCGGCAAGCGGTCGGCGCGATGTCGGGCGTCCTGCGGGGGCTGGCGCTGGAGCTGACGCGGATCGCAAACGACCTGCGCCTTCTGACGTCGGGGCCGGCGACGGGGCTGGCGGAGATCTCACTTCCGGCGGTTCAGCCCGGGTCGTCGATCATGCCGGGGAAGGTGAACCCGGTCATGGCCGAGTGCCTGACCATGGTCTGCTTCCAGGTGATCGGCAACGACACGGCCGTCGCGATGGCCGTCCAGGCGGGGCAGCTGGAGCTGAACGTGATGATGCCGCTGATGGCCCACGCGCTGCTTGGGAGCTTCGGGCTGCTCGTCAACTTCCTCCCCGACTTCGCCGAGCACTGCGTCCGCGGCATCGAGGCGGACGCGGAGCGGTGCGCCGATTACGCGGCGCGCTCGGCCGCGCTCGGCACCGTCCTGAACCCGGTTATCGGCTACCTGCCGGCCGCGGCGCTGGTGAAGGAGTCGCTCGAGGCCGGCGTCCCGGTGGTGGAACTGGCGGTGAAGAAGAAGCTGCTGTCGCCCGAAGACGCCGCCCGTCTCTTCTCGCCGAAGCGGATGACGGGGGAGGAGTAGCGGGCACGCCTCGCGCTTCCGATCCTGCCTGGATCCCGACGCCGATCGACAGGTGGTCTAGCACCGGCTAGCATCGTCCTAGGTCAGGGGAATCGCATATTTCGATGGCGCTCGCGGGAAAGTGGGCGTCTGAAGGAGGATGGAATGTTTCGTATCCGTTCAGTTGTCGTGTGGGGTGCCGCCGTTGTGGCCGCTCTGGCATCCGCACCCGTCCTGGCCGACGATGGACCAGGTCGGGTGGCCCTCGGGGTGAAGGGATCTTCGCTTGGAGTGGGAGCCGACCTCACGATCGGCGTGGTGAAGTCTCTCAACGTTCGACTCAATGGGAACGTCTTCAAGCTCAACCGAACCGTGAAGATCTCCGACATCGACTACGACGGCACCGTGGATCTCAAGAGCGCGCTGGCCCTCCTCGATTTCCACCCGGGCGGCGCGGGGTTCCGGATCTCGGTGGGAGGCGGCTGGACCGGGAACAAGATCGACGGTTCGACCCCCAAGACCGGCACGTTCGTGGTTAACGGCGTCTCCTACGACGCCTCCCAGGTGGGGCGGATCGAAGGGGAGGTCAAGCCCAATAGCTACGGCCTCTACGCGGGGCTCGGATACGGAAACGCGGTGGCCAAGGGGAGCCCGGTGAAGTTCATCTTCGACCTGGGGGTCCTCTACCACGGCGAGCCGAAGGTCACCCTCACCCCGGTGGCCGGGTCGAGTACCTTCCCTGCCGGGTACCTCGCGAACGTCGCTATAGAGCAGCAAAAGGGCCAGGACGACGTGAGCAAGTACAAGTTCTACCCGGTCCTCTCCATGGGGCTTTCGTACCGCTTCTGACCTTCTCCCTCGGTATAGGTGGCCAGGCCCGGCGGCGCCGCTCCGCCCGGGTGGGGAACCGGGGCCTGGTTCCCCTGATCGATGGTGGCCGCCCTCGGCGAGGCGCGAAGCGTCTCGCTCAGTCCCCCTCGACCTTGCGGCCGATGTAGCTGGAGTAGTCGGTTCCGACCGGGTTGTACTCCTGGCGGAGGAGGGGCGACGAGATCATGAAGTCGGCCGTCGACCGGGTGCAGGCGATCGGGACGTTGTAGACGACTGCGATCCGGAGAAGCGCCTTCACGTCGACGTCGTGCGGGTGGGGCTCCATCGGGTCCCAGAAGAAGATGACGATGTCGACCTTCCCCTCGGAGATCAGCGCCCCCAGCTGCTGGTCCCCGCCGAGCGGGCCGGACTTCAGCTTCTTGATGGTGAGGACCGGCGGCTTGTCCTTCACCTCGACCGCCTTGGCCCTCAGGACCTCCTCGACGAGCCGTCCCGTCGTCCCGGTGCAGACGAGCTTGTGGTTGACGAGAATCTTGTGGTTCCAGCCGACCCACTCGATCAGGTCCCTCTTCCGGTTGTCATGCGCGACCAGGGCAATGTTCTTGATCTTCTCCATGGAGCTCCTTTTCGGGTCTTCGGATGTCCGATCCGGGTCAGGATGATGGCGCGGACCGCCTGAAGACTGTGTGAAGCACAATCGGTGCCATTTGTGTCTCCGGCTGCTAGGCGAAGCAGTGAGCGTCTCGCCGAACCCTGAACGGTGCGTTTCCTAGGCCGGCGCTGGGATCATCCGGACCCGGCAGTCCATGTAGGCGGCTCCATCGCCGTCGTCGGTCGTCCGGGCGCGGATCAGGGCGTTCGCACAGGTGCCGGCGTCGAAGTGCCCTCCCTTCGGGACGAGGAGGACGTCCCGCCGCTGGTGCGGGTCGAAGGCGAGGCGGGCCTTCAGCCGGCCGATCGCGCGCTCGAGGACGACGAGGTCCCCT
>CALFNC010000335.1 GCA_937902605.1 uncultured Acidobacteriota bacterium
CGAGCGGGCCGACCGGATCGGCGGTCTCCTGATGTACGGCATCCCGAACATGAACCTGGAGAAGCGGCTGAACGACCGGCGGGTCCGGCTGATGGCCGACTCCGGTGTTCGGTTCGTCACCGGCGTCGAGGCCGGTCGGGACATCCCTGTCCCGCGCCTCCTCGCCGACTACGACGCCGTCGCCCTCTGCTGCGGGGCGACACAGGCCCGCGACCTCCAGGTCGAGGGGCGGAACCTGTCGGGCGTCCACCTCGCGATGGAGTACCTTCACGCGAACACCAAGAGTCTCCTCGACTCGGGACACGCCGACGGCCAGTACATCTCCGCGAAGGAAAAGGACGTGATCGTCATCGGCGGCGGCGACACCGGCACCGACTGCGTGGCGACCGCGCTCCGGCATGGCGCCAAGAGCGTCACCCAGCTGGAGCTCCTCCCCGCTCCGCTCCCTTCCCGCGCCACCGACAACCCCTGGCCGCAGTGGCCGAAGGTCTACCGGGTCGACTACGGCCAGGAGGAGGCGGCGGCGCGCCAGGGAGCCGACCCGCGCCTCTACTCCATGCAGACGAAGAGGCTGGTCGGCGACGCCGAGGGGCTGGTCCAGGAGCTGCACGGCGTTCAGATCGAGTGGCGCCGCGGGTCTGACGGCCGGATGTCCCTGGCGGAGCTGCCGGGGACCGAGCGGGTCTTCTCCGCAGAGCTCGTCCTCCTCTCGCTCGGCTTCGTCGGGCCGGAGAGGAAAGGGCTCGTCACCGACCTTGGCCTGAAGCTCGACGACCGGGGAAACGTCGTCACCGACGGCGAGAGGATGACTAGCGTCCCCGGCGTCTTCGCCGCCGGCGACATGGTCCGTGGCCAGTCCCTCGTCGTCTGGGCGATCGAGGAGGGACGGAAGGCCGCGCGCGGGGTCGACCGGTACCTGATGTACGGAGAGACGTATCTCCCTTGAGCCGCGCAGCGGCTTAAGGGAGATCATTCGCTGCCATTGATAAGGGGCACCCGCCGGGTGCCCCTTCGGCCCTTCGGGCCTACCCCTCCTCGCCCCCTCCACGCCCCGGAGAAGGACGAGGCCGACGATGACTCAAGAGCCGAAAGCCCGCCTCGACGAAGTGCTGGTCGAATGCAAAGACGACGTCGAGACCCCTCTCGCGAGCTGCGGCGAACGAAACGGCGTCCACCAAGCTCAGATTGCGGCGCTCATCCTTCTCCAGGAGATCGAGGCCCTCCTCATGCAACGGCTCATCGACCCACCGTACCGAAAAGAGAGGCGCGAGCTCCTTCCTGAACCTCTGCGCCGCCGCCTGGCCGAGGCGCCTTCCGAGGAGCGCAAACGTCTCCACCAACACATAGGAAGTCGTGACGAATTCCGCGTCGCCCCTCCTGGCGCGCGCGAACGCTCGATTTGCAGCGGCGTGGTTAGGGTCATCGGCGACGAGCAGCGCCAGGATCGCCGATGTGTCGACGAAGACCGGTGTCACCGGAAGGCGTCCACCAGGCGCTCGTCGTGCCTAGTGGAAAGGCCTGCCTTTTCTCCCGCCCGGAACGCTCCCACGAGGCCTGCTGCCCTTGCGTACAGGTCTGCTCTCTTCGGGAGCGGTTGCCTCAGAGAGGAGTCGACGCAGCGCCTCACGACCTCGGCAACGGAAACCTCCTGGGCTCGGGCCGTGGCCCTCAGGCGTTTCACCTGGGCTGTCGTGAACTGAACCTGAGTGCGGACCATTTCGGCCTCCTAGTCGAGCGTAGGCACTCCGTGATGGCATCGCAAGCCCGCCTCTCTCTCCTCTACCCGGTGAAGTCCTCCACGATCGGACCTGGCGCGGGCCGCTCGAGGAGGCTGAACGCTGCGCGCAGAATCCGGGTCTGCAGCTCGGGGTCGTTCGGCCTCCCGAGCGGATAGCCGAGGGGATAGGAGACGAAGAGGGCGCGCGGCGTTCCCACCTTCTCCGTGACCTCTCGGAGCATCGTGATCGACGTCGTCGCGATCCCCCGCTTCTCGAGCTCACCCGCGACCAGACCGACCGTCTGGTGGCACATCGGTCAAAGGGGGGTCAGGATCGCAACGTCGACGCCGTCGGCCGCGAGAAGGTTGGCCGCGGCGGGCGCCGTCTCCGACAGGAGCCTCCCCGGCGCCGTGATCGAACCCATGAAGGAGACATGTCGGGCGTTCAGGGAGCCGATCTCCCCGCGGCCAGCCATCTCGCGAAGCCGGTCGAGCGGGAACCCGAGGTTCCGGTCCTCGAGGAAGCCGGTCTGGTCGAACGCGTCGGACTTGTGGGCCACCAGCAGCCGGGCGACCTCGACGTCCCCAGGGATCTCGCGGAACGAGAAATCCCCTCTCTTGATATCGCTGGCGAAGGGTGTCTGCTCGGGGAGGTGGACGGCCCCGGACGAGACGAGGGCCACCCGGGCTGACGAGAGTGGGCGCCTCGGGACCGCGAAAGGGACCGGGTCGAGACGCCGGTACCGGTACGCCGCCATGAAGATCCTGTTCTTGAGGGAGAGATCCGACAGCGTGGCCACGTTCGGAGTATGGAGGAAAGCCGCCTGAAGGC
>CALFNC010000336.1 GCA_937902605.1 uncultured Acidobacteriota bacterium
TCCTCATCGATCTATCCTGCCGACACCTTCCGGAACCTCAGAACGAACCCAAATCTACGCCGCATTACGAGAGCAGCCCCTGACTAAGAATCGGGGATCAGACCGCCTCAACGCGGAGCCCCCCAAGCCGATCTGGCCAGAGGAGGGGAGCAGGTCAGGGTAAAGAACCCAACTCACACGCATGGACGGCCCCAGCGCCTCGGCCGTCCATCGCCATGACATCATCCAGGCGTGAGTGACACGAAATCGCCCGGGAGTGAGTGGGGGTGTACGTGACGTCCTTCCCCTCCGACGGAGGGCGGAGCAACCGGTACCTCGAGCGACTCCACTGGGAGAACACCGCCGAGAACTTCCTCGACCTTTGGGACGCCCCGACCACGCAGTATTACCGGAGGATGGAGGTCGCGCTCATCCAACGCGCGTTCGGGCCGCTGTCGGGGAAGCGGGTTCTCAAGCTTGACCTTTGGAACGAGGCCTTCAACACCCGCATCCTCGACTGGGTTGCGGACGCGGGAGCCGAGGTTGTCGGATTCGACGCGAGCCCGACGGTCACTGCGACTGCGCGACGGCGATGCGCCGGTCGCGGACGTTCCCTCCGGGCGGCGTGCGCGGACATCCGGGAATTCCCGTTCGCGGATCGCTCGTTTGATTTCGTCTACACGATGGGTACGATCGAGCACATCCCGGAATACCAGCAGTGCCTGCGGGAGGTCCGGCGGGTGCTGCGCGACGGAGGGCGGGCCGTGATCGGTGTGCCCTACAAGTGGAACCCGTTTCTTCGCCCGTTACTCGTTGGCGTCCTCGAACTGCTCGGACGGTACCCGTATGCCCCGGAGAAGTCGTTCGGGGCGCGCGAGCTGCGACGGGATATCGAAGGGGCCGACCTCGAGGTCATGGAGCGGACAGGCATCCTGGCCCTTCCGGGGGTGCTGCGCATGCTCGACCTCTTCCTCCACAAGCGCGGCGTCCGGCTTGGCGGATTGATGTCGGCGGTGAGCGCGCTCTTCGAGTATTGCGAGATGAGGTTCCCGGCGGCGGCGAAGTCGGGCTATCTGATGGCGATGGTGGCGAGGCGCGCCCCGGAGGATCTGGCGGACTGACGGCAGACCCCCAACGTCGGATTAGCCGTCGAGAGAGAGTGCGACGATGTGCGGAATCTTCGGTTTCACGGGCCCCTCCGCTCCCCGCCTCTTGGCGGAGATGGCGGAGCGCTTACGCCACCGTGGGCCGGACGACAGGGGAACGCACGAATCGCCCGGGATCTCGATGGGGGCAGATCGGCTAGCGATTGTCGGCGTCGCGGACGGACGTCAGCCCCTCTTCAGCGAGGACGGAAATCTCGTCCTCGTCGTGAATGGCGAGATTTACAACGCCGGCGACCTCCGCCCTGACCTCGAACGGCTCGGGCACCGATTCGCCACCACGACGGACAGCGAGGTGATCCTCCATCTTTACGAAGAGGAAGGGGAGGCCTCGTTCGCCCGCCTCGAAGGGATGTTCGCCTTGGCCATCTGGGACGAGAGGAAGCGCCAGCTTCTCCTCGCGCGCGACCCGATGGGGATGAAGCCGCTCTTCTTCGTCCGCCACGACGGGCGGTTCGCCTTTGCGTCCGAGGTCAAGGCTCTCCTCTGTCTTCCGGGGCTCGAGCGGCGCGTCGATCTCGCCGCGCTCTCCGGCCTCCTAAGAAACGGGATCGTGCCGGGCGACCGAACGCTTTTTGAAGGTGTCCGCCGTCTTGCTCCGGGACACCTGCTGCGCGTGGTGCCAGCCGGCGGCGCCCACCAGGAGCCCTACTGGCGCCTGCCCGAACCCGGGTCGCAAGGCGAAACCGGAACCAATCCGGTGCCTGAGTTCGTCAGGCTTCTTACCGGCGCCGTGGAAAGCCACCTGATGAGCGAGGTCCCGCTCGGCGCGTCTCTCTCGGGCGGCCTCGACTCGAGCCTCGTGGTGGCGGCGATGAGTCGGCTGACGGGGGCCGCCGTGAAAACCTTCTCGGTTGGCTTCCCTGGCGAAGGGGACGAGAGGCCCTGGG
>CALFNC010000337.1 GCA_937902605.1 uncultured Acidobacteriota bacterium
AGCCGGTCAGGGCGGGGCGCATCGGGCTTCCGGGAGGCGCTTGCCGCCACCCGGCGGGAGCACCGGCAGGAGCTCCTTCAGGAACGGGGCTTCGCGCTTCGGCTCTCCCAGGTGGTCCGAGTGACCGAGACCGACGTGTCGAGCGAGGGAGAGGCGGCGGGCCTCGCGCTCGGCCGCGGTCTGACGGCCCTCCTCCTCCTCTTCATCCTATCGGCGGGCGCGGTCGTCGCCACCGACTCGATCGCGGGTGAGAAGGAACGCGGGACCCTGGAGACGCTCCTGACGACGGCGGCGAGCCGGGCCGAGATCGTGGCGGCCAAGCACCTGGCGATCCTCACGGTCGCCCTTGCCGTGACGTTGATTCAGACAGCGAGCTTCCTCGTCTACGTCGGCTTTCGACTGATTCCGTTGCCGGCCGGTCTTTCGGCCGCGGTTCCGCCCGCCGTCGCCGGGCTCCTGCTGCTCCTCTACCTCCCGGTGGCGGCGCTCGCCTCAGCCGTACTCCTCCTCGTGTCCGGCTTGGCGAGGTCGTACAAGGAGGCCCAGCTCTACTTCCTCCCGGTCTTCCTGCTGGGGCTCGTCCCGGCGCTCGCGCCGTTCCTCCCCGGCCTCCCGCTCAGGTCCGCCATCCTCCTCGTCCCGGTCTCGAACGTGGCGGTCGCGGTCAAGGAGGTGCTCGTCGGGTCGAGGGACTGGGTGGCGATGGGAGTCGCATGGCTCGTCACGGCGGCCGCCGCACTCCTCGTGAGCCGGGCGGCTGCGCGCGTTCTGTCGCAGGAACGTCTCGTCGTCCCGGCCGCGCGCGACGCCGCCTCCTACGCCCGGAGGCCGTGGCGGCGATCGGCAGTCCAGCGGGAGACGTCCGGGCCGGGAGAGGCATCGTAAGGAGCGTATGGCATCGCGGCGGATTCTAGTGCGACGGGTTCTCACGATGATCGTCCCGGTCCTTTTCATCGGCGAGGCGTCGTGTCACCGCGCCGCGTCCCAGGAGAGCGGGAAGAAGAAAGGAGCGCCGGTGGAAAGAGCGAGGAGCAGGCAGCCGAGGTACTCGAAGGCTGGGTACGACATCACGCCGCTTTCGCCGGAGCAGGTGAAGGCGCTCGCGGCGAAGCTCGACCCGGAGGCGTACCGGGTCACCCAGAAGTCGGGGACGGAGCCGCCGTTCTGCGGCACCCTCCTCGACAACCACAAGGAGGGGGTCTACACGTGCGTCGTCTGCGGCCTCCCCCTCTTCTCGAGCCGGAACAAGTTCAACTCCGGGACCGGATGGCCCAGCTTCGACCGGGAGTTCGATCCGGCGCATGTGGCGCGGCACTCCGACACGGCCCTCGGGACGACGCGGACCGAGATCACCTGCGCGCGGTGCGGGGCGCACCAGGGGCACGTTTTTGACGACGGTCCGAAGCCGACGGGGGAGCGCCACTGCCTCAACTCGGCGTCGCTGAAGTTCGTCGAGAACGGGCAGCCGCTCCCGGCCGACAGTCAGTCGGTGAAGACCGAGACCGCCTACTTCGCCGGGGGGTGCTTCTGGGGCGTTCAGCACTACTTCACCCGCGGCCCAGGGGTCCTCGAGGCGACCAGCGGCTACGCCCAAGGTCACGTCGACCACGTTACGTACAAACAGGTCTGCGGCGGGGAGACCGGGCACGCCGAGACCGTCAAGGTCGTTTTCGACCCGAAGCGGATCACCTACCGGCGGCTCCTCGAGGCCTTCTTCACGATGCACGACCCGACACAGACGAACCGGCAGGGTCCCGACTGGGGCGAGCAGTACCGTTCCGGGATCTGGACGACCGGCGACGAGCAGAAACGCGAGGCCGAGGCGTTCGTCCGTGAGCAGGAGGCGTCCAAGCGGTTCGGCACGCGAAAGATCGTGACGCAGGTCGAGCCCCTCCGGAACTTCTGGCCGGCCGAGGAATACCACCAGGAGTACCTCGCGAAGAACGGCGCTGTCTGCCACGTGAAGGACCCCTGGTAAGCGAGGGCCGGGTCCTCGCGCCGGAGATAATCCCCGGCCCATGAGCTTCCTTCGAGGTCTGAAGCTGGCCGGATTCGCCCGGCGCCACCTGGGACGGATGAGCCGAGGACGCGGCGAGGTAATTCGCCATCTCGAGGGAGGCGGGCCAGTGCCGATGCCAACCTTCGTCCAGCTCCGGGTCACCAACGTCTGCAACCTCCGCTGCCGGATGTGCGGGCAGTGGGGGGAGACCGGCATTTACCGCCCCGGCGAAGGGGACGCGGCGACGGACGGACGCGAGGAGCGGAACCGGATCCGCGAGCTGGTCGGGCTGAAGCGGCAGATGGGGCTCTCCTCCTGGGTCCGGCTCCTCGACGAGATCGCGGTGTGGTCCCCGATCGTCACCATCTACGGCGGCGAGCCGCTCCTCTACCCGGACATCCTGCCGCTGGTCGGAGAGATCAAGAAACGTGGCCTGACCTGCACGATGATCACGAACGGGTGGGACCTCGAGGAGATGGCCGGAAGGCTCGCGGCCTCAGGCATCGACGCGATCGCCGTATCGATTGACGGCCCGCCAGCGGTCCACGACCGGATTCGGGGCCGCGAGGGAAGCTTCGCGCGGGTGGCCGCCGGGGTGAAGGCGCTGGCCCAGGAGCGCGATCGGCGGCGGTCGGCGGTCCCGATGCTCCTCGCGATCTTCCCGGTCACCGAGCTGAACCTCCCGGACGCCGCGCCGGCGCTCGAGGCGCTCCGGGAACTCCCCCTCGACACGATCAACGTCGGCCTCCGCTGGTTCGTCGGGAAGGAAGCCGGAGCGGAGTACGAGGAGGTGATGCTGCGGGAGCTCGGCGTCTCGGGCGAATCGTGGAAGGGGTTCGCATTCGAGGGGGCCAACTTCGCCGCTGTCCGCCGAGAGCAGCTCCTGGGCCTGTCGAAGCTGCTGCAGCGCGCCCGGTGGCGGCGATTCGTCGACGCGTCGCTCGGGCGTCCCTGGATCTCGTTCGTCCCCGACGTCCCGGCAGCGGGCGTACCCAGCTACTTCGCCGAGCCGGCGAAGACGTTCGGACACGATCTCTGTCCGGTGGGGTGGTACTTCGCGCAGGTCGAGCCCGACGGACAGGTCTGCTTCTGCGGCGACTTCCCTGACTACTTCCTCGGTAGCGTCCTCGAGACGTCATTCCGGGACGTCTGGAACGGCGAACGGGCCGAGCGCTTTCGGCGGAAGCTGGCAAAGGAGCCGCTCCCGATCTGTAGCCGCTGCTGCGGGAGCTGGGTCTACGGGGCGTGGAAGCGGCCGTCCGCGCTCGTGCCCAGGGCCTTAGACTGATCCGCCGGTTGGCTGTGCTACGATTTTTTTAGGCTTTGAAGCGGCCCGTGACGCAGAGGCATTAGCTCCCTTGTTCGGAAGGCAGCCGCTCTCGACCGGCGGCACGGCACGAACCGTCGGGTGAGCCGGCGCGTGATACGGAGGCCACCATGAGCACGACCGTCTGTCCCAGATGCGGGGCCAACCTGGACGCCACCGCGAGGTTCTGTGCCGGTTGCGGCCAAGCCGTCTCCGCGCCGGCCGGAGTGCCGGGCCCGCCGCCGACGAGCCCAGGACCTGCCGGGGGGAAGAAGGTCCCGGTCTTGCCCCTCGTGATCTTCGGGGGAGGACTGGTCGTCCTCGTCGGTGCTCTGACCTTCATGCGGTCGAACGCCCCACCCGGCGGCGAGGCCGCTCCCGGCGCGGCCCCCCCCGCGTCGTCCTCCGGGATCCCGACGACCCCGGGCACGACGTCGGCCCTCTCGTTCCCCGACACCCTTCCTCCCGCCTCGTCGGGGCCCCCTTCCTCGCCGGGCGCGCCGCCCGACGCCGCGGTCGCGGGAAGCCGAGCCCCGTCGACAAAAAGCTGGAAGGACCCACTCGCCTCGGGAGGTGGCTCGGCGGCTCTGCCCAAGCAGGTCCCGGCCGGATTAGGAGCGGCCCCCGCGGCACGGCCTCCGGGCCAGCCGGTGCCGCCGAAGGCCCCTCCCGTCTCTCGGACCTACGACTGCCGCGAGAACGCGATCTTCAACATTACACCGGAGGACATCCACATTACGGTGGACGGTCAGCCCATCGGAACGGCCGACCATTGGGACGGGGCCGGGGAGCGGAAGAAGTACGTGTTTCGGGGGCCCGGCGTCCACTACGTGAAGCTCTCGCACGAGAAGTACGAGACGGTGTGGCTTAAGTTCGACGTCAGCGAGGACTCGATCTACAGGACCGCCGACGTCGAAGTACAGATGAAGCGGCTGAGTCGGAAAGGGGACTGAGCCTCCTAACCGAACCGCCCCCGGGCCGCCTTCAGCAGGAGGAACACCTCCGACGGAGAGAGCCCACGGAAGATCTCGAAGTCCTTCGCCTCGTCGCGTTCTGAGGTCGTGACGTCCTGCGGCACGAGCCACTGGAGGTAGCCGGTTCGCTGGTATTTCCGGATACGGTCGGGGAGCACCTCGTTCCAGTACTTCGAGAAGGTGAAGCCGTCGTAGTTCTTCTTCAAGGTCGTCCCGGGGTCGATGAGGACGAACTGGACCGGGTCGCGGAAACGGCCGCCGTCGGTCAGCACGTAGATTAGGAGTCTCAGGGAGTCGATGTGATCGTGGTCTCCTGATCGTCCGTCTCGCCGATGCTGATCCGCTTGAGAAGCCGGTAGAGCGTCGAGCGGCTGATCTTCAGCGAACGGGCGGCTTCCACGCGGTTTCCACCGCAGGACCGGAGGGCGGCGAGGAGGCGCTCGGGCGTAACCTGCTCATCGACCGCGGACTCGGAAAGGTCCCGCCGGCCCGGGAGCATCTCGAGGCGCGCCGCCAGCGACGAGAAGTCCTCCGGGTGGAGCTCGGAGCGGTTCGAGAAGATCACGGCCTGCTCCAGGGCATGGCGGAGCTCGCGGGCGTTCCCGGGGAAAGGGTAGCCCTGGAGGAACGAGAGGGCGGCGGGGGCGAGCCGGCGCGGCACCTCGCCGGGCGGGGCGAACTGCCGGAGGAAGTAGCTTGCTAGCGCCTCGATGTCGGCGACACGTTTCCTAAGGGGCGGTATCCAGAGCGTGACGACCGCGAGGCGGTAGTAAAGGTCCTCGCGGAATTCCCTCCGGGCGATGGCCGCCTCGACGTCCAGGTTCGTGGCGGCCAGGACGCGGATGTCGATGGGGATGACGCGGCTGCCGCCGACCCTCCGCACCTGGCGCTCCTCCAGCACCCTGAGGATCTTCGCCTGGGCCTGGATCGGCATCGTCCCGATCTCGTCCAGGAAGATCGTCCCGCCGTCGGCCTCCTCGAAGAGGCCCGCGTGGGCGTTTTCGGCGCCGCTAAAGGCCCCCTTCTCGTGTCCGAACAGCTCGCTCTCGACGAGCGTCTCGGGCATCGCGGAGCAGTTCACCGCGAGGAACGTCTTCCCGGCCCGCCGGCTGTACGAGGCGATGTATCGGGCGAGGACCTCTTTCCCCGACCCGGTCTCGCCCCGAATCAAGACCGTGGAGGAGAGCTCGGCCACGCGGCGGGCGCGGTCGAGCAGGTCCCGCCAGAGCGGAGAGGTCCCCACTGCGGCGCTGGCCCCGGCGGGGGCGTCGGCCGGCGCCGCCTCCGGCTCGCCCAGGGCCGGGAGGGAGCGCCGGACGATGGACGTCAGCTGCTCGAGCCGGAACGGCTTCTGGAGGACGTCGTCGGCGCCGTCCTTGACTGCCTCGACGATTGCCGACAGTGGCACGTCAGACGCCATCAGGACGAAGCGCGCCCCCTGGGCGAGCCGCCGCCCCTCCCGCAGGAAGTCGAGACCCGTGCTGTCGGCGAGGTTCCAGTCGGAGAGGACCAGCATGTAGCGTACGAGGCCGCACTGGGCGTAGAACTCGCGCGCGCTCCGGAAGAGGTCGACGGTCACCGGCTCCGTCCGGAGAGCCGATCGGATCAGCTCGAGTACGGCGGCGTCGGAAGCCACAACCGCCACGCGACCGAACGACGACTCAGGGGAAACCACGCGCCACCCTGTCGGCGAGCATAGCAGCAGGTTGATGGCGGATGTATCGTACGGTGCGTGAGCTGGCCCCTCGTCTTGCTGGTGGAAGAGTCGGAGAGCCGGCGCTCCGAGATCGCCGCCGCAATCGAGGCCGCGCGCTTCCGCTGCCTCCCGGTCGGCGATCCGGCGGCCGCCGCGGCGGCCGCTCTCGTCAGCCCGCAGGTCGTGGCAGTCTCGCTCCTCGAACGCGCCCCGACGGCGAAGGAGCTCCTCAGGAGCTGGCGCAACGAGGCCGGGCGGGCGGCGCTTCCGCTCCTGGCCATCGTACCGGCAGGGGCCGAAGACCTCGCCGAGGCGGCTCTTGCCGACGGGGCCGACGATGTCTTGGAGTGGCCCGCGGGTGAGAAGCGGGTCGCCGCGCGCCTCCGGTCGCTGGTGGGGCGGACGCTCCTCCGGCGCGAGACGAGCGATTTCACCCGCGTCCTAGGAGCGATCCTCAGGGGTGTGGAGGCTCGGGAGATCCACCGGGTCGACCACTCGCTCCGCGTCTCGGGCCTGGCTACCGAGCTGGGCCGCGTCGTCGGGCTCCCCCCGGATGAGCTGGAGAGGCTTCGGCAGGCCGCCACCTTCTACGAAATCGGGACGGTCGCTATCCCTGACCGGATCCTCCTCAAGGAAGCGGAGCTCACGGCGGAGGAGCTCGCTCTCGTCCGCTCTCACCCGGTCGTCGGCTTCGAGATGATCCGGGGGATCCGATCGCTGGAGCCGTTGGGGCCGTTCATCCTGCGCCACCACGAGCGGATCGACGGGTCGGGCTATCCCTACGGCGTCGGAGGACGGGACATTCCGCTCTCCGTCCAGGTCCTGGCGATCTCCGATGCCTACGACGCCCTCGTCTCCTCGCGTCCCCACCGGCCGTCGCGCCACCACGCCGAGGCGATGGCGATCCTGGGCGAGGAGGCCGCGCGCGGGACCTGGGACAAGCCCCTCTTCGCGCTCCTCGAGGAGGCGGTTTTAGCCTCCGAGGTCCCGGCCCAGGTCCTACACGACGCCTGACCGTCCGGCGACCGTTGGCGCGGGACCGGGGCGGCGTTCGTTCAGCGAGGTCATGCCGACCCCTCCTTGGTCTTGCCCGGGCGCGGGACGATCGCGAGCGTGACCGTGGCCTTCGAGACCAGGCGCTCGCGCCCATCCTCGACCGCGTGGACCTCGGACTCGACGACGCTCACCGACTTCCCCGCCCGCAGCACCTTCGCCCGGCAGACGAGGCGCTCGCCCCGGGCGGGCCGGAGGAGGTTGATCTTGAATTCGATCGACAGCACCGCTCGGCCGGCCGGGATCAGCGTGGCCCCCGCGGTCCCGGCCGTGTGATCCGCGATCGTTGCTTGGACGCCGGCATGGACGAACCCATCCTGCTGGAGATGGCGCTCCTCCAGGTCGAGGACGGTCGTGCACGTTCCCTCCCCGAGGCTCTCGAGCCGAAGCCCGAGGTCCCTGATGAACGGGGCGCCGTCCAGAATCCTGCGGGCCTCGTCGTGTGCCGTCGAGGTCATCGGCCGACGGCTGGCGCGGCGAGGAGGAGCGAGGCGACTACGAGAGATGTCGGGCGGAACATGTTTGGCGATTGTATCGGGCTGGGACCGCGGGGGCTCCCTTTACCGTTGCCGCTCCTCGGAGATGGCCCCCATCGCCTGCGTCGCGGCGCAGAACCCGCCAAGACAACCCTGTTTGATGGTTGGTGACCGGACAATGATGCCGCGCACGAGGCCCTTGTACTCACGAATGCGGTAGCCAGCAAACTCGAAGGTTGTGGTGACCATCATGTAGTGGTTCTCCCCTATGTACATGGGATGATCGATGTGCCAGCAAAGGTAGCGCAGGCCTCCCACCCGAAGTGCCAGGAGGTCATGGCCTACGGCCTGGAGACTTTATCAATGGTGTCCTTGCGACGCAGAACGAACAGGGACAATGCGATAGCGACGATCAACGCCGAAAGAACTCCGAGCTCGAGAATGAGCTGTGTGGACGCCGCCTGCGCCGCTGCCTGACCAAACTCTGCGGTAAGAATGAGTACGCGCCTGATTGCGGCGATGAGCCCAACGAGAAGGAACGGTTCAGGCGTCACCGCGTGTTGCCGCAATGACACCTGGACCGTATATAGAAGTTCGACGACGAGAAGGATGAGAAGAATTCGGTCGAGGAGAGGGATGATATGTGAGGGCAGATCTCCCGAAAACAGGTTGACGCTGAAACCGACAGCGGTGACGACCAAGAGCGCAACGGCACTGACGGCGAGGACCAAGCCGAGGCCAATGTAGACGAGATCCTCGACTAAGGAGAATGCTCGGGCGACGAGGTTGCGAGTCGGTGGTGGATCTGCCGGCATCATGCCCTCCGAGAGATACAGCTAGAGGATACCCTGGCAACGCCGCCTAACGAAATCGAGTTCAGCGGCGAGCACAGCCAGTCCGCTGCAACGAGAGGTTAGGTGGCGCCCCTTGCGGGAACTCTGCCTCCCGTGCGGCACGTCCGGCCTCAACGGCGGGGGAAGGCGCGGATTGGACATGATCATCCTTGGCCCTAAACGGTACGAAGCCGGATGACGGCCAGTAGGGAGAGCGATCCCGCAAACAGTGTGAGGGCGGGCACGGAAGCAACTGGGATCGCCGGTGGAAGTTCAGCAAGGAGAACGTCGAAGGTAAGCCATTGAGTTGGGGCGGCTGAAGACCCGAGGTACACGGCGTGGATCGAAAGACTAGCCGGGCCGGGTACCGAGAGGACAGTCATAGTCGCGTTGCCAGAGGCGTCGATGGGGATCGTCGCACTGCTCCAGTCCCAACCGCCGCCGGAAATACCAAACCGTATGGAGCCCACAGCCAGATCGGAAGAGCGTCGTGTAGGGAAAGAGTGTAGATCTCGGT
>CALFNC010000338.1 GCA_937902605.1 uncultured Acidobacteriota bacterium
GTTGACGATCCCTCGGACCACGTTCGGGTACTCGAACAGCTCCTTGAAGTGCTCGAGTGTCAGGACTTCGGTCAGCTTGACCCCCTCGCCCCACGAGCTGACCACCGAGCGGAGGAAGACGCCCCAGAGCGGAATGATGATCGTCGGGATCAGCCAGATCGTCATCATCGCCGCCGCTGGCCAGCGCCAGCCGCCGAGAGGGAGCGGGCGGGAGGACTGGCCCTTGCCCCGGACGCTCACGTACCGGCTGGAGGCCCCCATCAGCTTGTTCTGGAGCCACACGAGCGGGAAGGCGATAGCGATGATCACTACTGCCACCACCGCCATCAGCTGGTACGACGGCACCCCCAGCTTGTTGGTCAGCTTGAAGAGATAGGTCGGGAGGACCAGCAGCCCCTGCGGGTCGCCCAGGACGAGCGGCAGGCCGAAGAGCTCGAATCCCAAGAAGAGCGTCAGGACGCCGCTCGAGAGAATTGCCGGCCAGACCATCGGGAGGCTGACCGTCATCGCGACGCGCGCCGTTCCCGCCCCGGCGATCAGAGCCGCCTCCTCGATGTCGGAAGCAAGCGAGCGGAGGGAGGACGATGTGTAGAGGTAGACGATCGGGACGTGGGTCAGCCCGGCGATCACTACCAAACTCTTCAGGGAGTAGATGTCCCACGGCACCGGGCCGAACGCCTGCTGCCACCAGAGGGTGAGGAACCCGACCGGTCCCATTGCCACGATGTAGCCGAACCCCAGGACCATTGGCGAGACGAAGACCGGGATGACGATGACCGGCTCCAGCCAGTTTCGTCCCGGAAGGTCGGTCCGCACCATGAGGAACGCCATCGCGCTCCCGACCGGCACGGCGATCGCCGTCATCCCGAACGCCAGGATCAGGTTCGTCCAGACCGCCCGGTGGAAGTCCTCGTCTGCGAAGACGAAGCGAAACGCCGAGACCGACAGCTTCGCCGACGGCTGGAAGAACGGGGCATCGAGGAACGCCTGGTAGATGACGATCACGAGGGGCAACGCGACGGCAACCCCCGTCACCAGGACGACGGTGAAGCGAGCCCAGGGGACTCGGCGGGCCACGGGCTACTTCGTCCCGAGCGCCTTCTGCCAGCGATTCAGGAACTCGAGGCGCTTGGCCTGGTCGAGGTACTGGAGGAGCGACGCGTCGACCGGGATCGGCTTCACGGCCGCGCCCATCGCCTTGTTTATGGCAACGGCAGTCCCCTCACCCGTCACGTCGTTCCGGATCGACCCGAGCCCTGCCTGGTGGGCGACGACCTCCTGGCCGCGCGCCGAGAGGAGATAGTCGAGGAAAACCTTCGCCGCGTTCGGGTGCTTCGCAACCTTGGGAATCAACGCGATCCTCGACATCACCAGCAGGTAGTCCTTCGGGAAGGAGATCCCCAGCGAGGGGTCCTTCTTCTGCTTCGCCGCCGCGTACGACGAGAAGATGTTGAAGCCGAGGATGTGCTCGCCAGACTGGATACGCTCCAGCATCGCGCCAATGCTCGTGTAGAGCTTGACCCCGACCGCGCCGTACGCCTTCGCCGCCGTGTCGAACGCCGGATCGATCTTCGCGTCCTGGGTGATCAGGAGGAAGCCGACGCCGCTCCGCTCCGGGTCATAGGCGGTCACCTTCCCCTTGAAGCGGTCCTTCTGTGTCTGGAGCAGCTTCACGAGGTCGGCGTGCGACTTCGGAGCCTCCTCTTCCTTCAGGAGCCTCTTGTTGTAGACGAAGACGATCGGCTCGTACGTCGTGCCGTAAGCCAGGCCCTTCCAAACCGCCCACGCCGGGAGCTGGCCGGTTTCGGGGCTCTTGTACTCCGCCGCATAGCCCTCGTTCGCGAGCTTCATCTGGAGGTCCATCGAGGAGCTCCAGAGGACGTCGCCGGAACCGGAGCCGGCCGCCGCCTCGCTGACGAAGCGGTTGTAGACCTCGGTCGAGTTCATGTCGTTGTACTCGACCTTGATCTTCGGATAGAGGGCCGCGAAGTCCTTCAGGAGCGGCGCCGCAACCACCTGGTCGGTCGTGGCGTAGACGGTGAGCTGGCCTTCCTTCTCGGCCGCGGCGATGACCGCCGGGGCGGTCCTCGGGTTGGCGCCAGCAGCCTGGACGGTCGCGGGCAGGCTGAGGCTGCCGAGCATCAGGAGCAGGGCCGTACGGTTCTTCGTCATCGTGCACCTTCCTCATTCCTGGGAATCTTAGCGGTATTTCCTCACACCGTGTCGGGCGCCCGGCGCTCCCCCGTCCGATTCGGTAAGCTCCTCACGCCGTCATGCGTCATTACGTCACCTACGGCCTCCTCCTCGCGCTCAGGGGCCTCAGCAGACTCCTCTACCGCGTCGAACTGAGCTGGTTGGGGTCTCCCCCTGCCGACCGGTGGGAGAACCACCGCCTCGTCGTCTTCCTCCATCACACCAGCCTTTACGAGCCGGTGTTCCTCGCGGGGACGCCTATTTCGTTCATCCGAAGGATCGCCTTCCACGGCGTCCTGCCGGCCGCCGAGAAGACCATCCGCCGCCCGATCGTCGGCTGGTTCTTCAAGATGATCGCGGCCCACGTCATCTCCATCTCGCGGGCGCGGGACAACACCTGGTTCCAGGTTCTCAGCAAGATCGATCCCGAGTCGATGGTGATCCTCACCCCCGAGGGCCGGATGATGCGGAGGAACGGCCTCGATTCCAGTGGCCGGCCGATGACTGTCAGGAGCGGCATCGCCGACGTCCTCGAGGCGATCGGCGAGGGGCGGATGCTGATCGGCTATAGCGGCGGACTACACCACGTCCAGGCCCCGGGCGAGAGGATCCCCCATCTCTTTCAGACCGTGAAGATGAACCTCGAGCTGGTCGACATCGCCGACTACGTCCGGACCATCCTCCAGGGGCGGACGCCCGACGAGTTCCGGCGCGCTGTCTGCGAGGACCTCGAGCGCCGCCGCGAGGCCAACTGTCCCATCGACGGCCCGAAGCCCTGGCCCACCAATGGATCGACTGCGTCAGGTCCGTCAGGTTCCAGTATCGAGGGGTGACGGCCGCATCGGCCGGCCAAGCGGCAGGACGATCCCGGCCACCCCGACCAGCACCGGGACGAACCGGGCCGCCAGCGCCTCCGAGGTCAGTCGCGGTCGAAGTGAGGCAGCTCGTCCGGAATGGGGATCGAGATCTCGACGTACCCCGCGAACTCACCCTTCACGGTCCAGGGAATCTGGTGAATGATCTTCCTCTGCCCCTGCTTGCGGATGGTGTAGTGGTTCGGGCTCTTCCGCGCGTAGAGCTCTCGCGTCTTCGTGAGGGCCGGCTCCGGGTGGCAGTCGAAGACGCTCGTCCCGACGAGCGCGCCCCCGCCCTCCTCGGCGTGCGACTCGCGCGACCGTGCGTTCATCTCCACGATCATCCCGTCCGCATCGGTCACCGTAATCGCGACCGGCAGTCCTTCGACCCACGACCGATCAGTCATCGTGCCCTCCCCGCGCCCGGCTTCTCGCCGTTCAGCGCGTGCCGCGGCGGATCGCCTCGATCGCCCGGTCCCGGTCGTCCTCGATCCGCTTCCGGTCGATCTGGTACTCCTCGGTGGCCTTCTCCCGCTCCGCGGGGTCTGGCGTCTGCCGCATGGCTGCGCGGTACAGGATCTCCCTCTCCGCGAGGCGAGAGGTTTCGACGCCTCTCGCTT
>CALFNC010000339.1 GCA_937902605.1 uncultured Acidobacteriota bacterium
GAGAGTGTCGAACGTCTCCTGGTCCATGAAGTGGTACCCGGTCCCGTCGGAGTACAAGTAGGCCGCCTTGACCAATGCCAGATCCGGCTCCTTGAACTTGTCGCCGGCCTTGAAGGTCTTGTCAAAGACGGCCCGAGTGATCAGGTTCCGCATCTTGATGCGCACCAGGGTCTGGCCGCCCCGGGCCGTCGGAGTGGAGATCACGACATCGAGACAGGAGTAGGGCTCGTCGTCGTGCTGGAAGAACGTCTTTCGCTTGATGTCGATGGCTTCGATCAGTGTTGCCATGGATTCCTCTTCGTGGCGTGGATGCCGTGTATTCCGGGGGCCGGACCGGGCCGGAAACCCGGATTCTAGATGCTTCCCGGCAGGGGGTCTGGGTCGATGCCGGTCTGGCCAAGGACTTGACGGCCGACCCGTGTGTTTCGTATGCTGACCGAGTAGTCAGTTTAATGAGCCAGACGGTCACCAAAGGGCAGGTCGTCGGAGAATTCCGGTGCCGCGCGATTCGCGAGGCGGCGATGCGTGTTGTCGGCCGGAAGGGCCTCGCGAATGCCACCGTGCAGGAGATCGCGAACGAGGCCGGCGTCGCGAAAGGAACCGTCTATCTCTATTTCCGGTCTCGCGAAGAGATCATCGAGAAGACGACCCAGATCGCCGTTGACGACCTTCTGGACCGGACTCTCGAGGCGATCAAAGCCGGAGGCCTGGTCAGGGACGTATTGGAACGTGTGTTGACGACGCAGATCGGCTACTTCGACGAGCACCAGGATTTCTTTCGGCTGTATTTTGCGATGGTAGACGGCTCCGAGGAGTCGCGGCGCCGTCGGCTTGCGAACCGGCGGCGACACGTCGCCCAGCTGGTCACGATGCTCGAAGCCGCCTCGAAGAGCGGTGAGATCCGCGCCGCTGATCCCGAGCGCGTCGCGATCGCAATTGCCGGAGCGGTCCGCGAGGTGATCTTTCGGCGTATCGACGGAAAGTCCACACACGCTCCGGCGGATGAGGTGAGATTCTTGACAGATCTCTTCTGCGACGGGCTCTGCGTCCGGCGTGGGAGGCGATGATGACGGCCCGGATCCTCTGCGCCGTGGACCTGACCCCTCTGGCGCCACATGTCGTGGCACTGGCTTCTACTTTTGCCCGGGCGAAAAGGGCCTCGGTGACCCTCCTCCACGCCACCGACCGGCGCGATCCTCACCCCGAGGCTGCAGAGCAGCTGGAACAGCTTGCAGCGCCGCTGCGAAGTGCCGGAATTCCCGTCACCATCACGTTGGAGGAGGGCGAACCAGCCCCATTCATACTCGACAGCGCCAGGGGTGCCGCTCTCATCGTCATGGGGACGCACGGCGGCCAAGGGGTCGAGCGAATGATGCTTGGCTCTGTCGCGGAGCGGGTCCTGGATCACGCACCCTGTCCGGTAGCCACTGTCCGAGACGCGTTCCAAGGCGTGATCAGCCGAATTGTCTGCGGTGTCGATCTCGTCGACGCCGCTCCTCTCGAGGTTGCATTGGCCCTCGCGCGTGAGATGCAGGCCGAAGTGATCGTCTTGCACTCGGCGAGGGAGGTGCCGGAGGAAGGAAGACACAACCTCGTCCCGGCATCTTACTGTCCCACCCTTCTCGCCGAAGAGCGTGAACGGCTGCATGCGGCGCTCTCCGTCCTCGACACGACTGGCATCGACCTCCGCGAGGCAGTGGTTCCGGGACGTCCCTACCGGCAGCTCGTTCGCTATGCCGCCGAGGAATCCGCCGGCCTCATCGTGGTCGGAGTCCACCCGCATCTGTTCGGCGGAACCGCACATCATGTCGTGCGTGAAGCCGAATGTCCTGTCCTGACCGTTCGCGGCGCAGCGGCCTCCAAGGAGAGATTTCGATGAATCGACGGATACTGGTCATCCTGGTAGTCGCGGCTGCATCCTCGGCGTGCAGCCGGCGAGATGCCTCGAAGAATCCTCCGCCCCCGCAGAAGGTGGTCGTGGCGCCTGTCATCCAGCGGGACGAGGCGCTCTTTCATGAGTGGATCGGCACCACCCAGGGCGACGTGACCGCTGACATCCGCCCGAGGGTGGAAGGGTATCTTCTGCGACGTGTCTACACGGAAGGAAGCTTGGTGAAGCAAGGGGACGTGCTGTTCGAGATCGATCCGCGCCAGCTGGAGGCCCAGCTGCGCCAGGCGGAGGCGAATCTCGAGCAGGCGAAGGCCAGCCTGGACAAGGCCGAGCGAGATGTAACGCGCGACGAGCCGCTCGCGGTGCAGAGGGCCATCAGCCAGCAGGAGCTCGATAATGCTCGCTCATCGAGGCAAGGGGCCGCGGCGACCGTCGGAGCCTTGCAGGCAGCGGTCGAGCAGACGCGGCTCAACCTCTCGTGGACGAAGGTGACATCTCCGATCGACGGCATCGCGGGAATCGCGCCGCAGCAGGTGGGAGATCTTGTCAGCCCGCAGACGGTTCTGACGACCGTCTCGAAGGTCGATCCGATCCGGGTCCTCTACCAGCTGAGCGAGCAGGAGTACGTGGAGATGCTGCGCGATCCGGAGATGCGTAATGCAGAGCTGCAGCTAGTTCTTGCTGACGGCGGTGTCTTTCCAAGAAAGGGGCGTGTTCTCCTGACAGGGCGTGAGGTTGACGTGAAGACGGGAACGATCGCCGCGATCGGCCTCTTCCCGAACCCGGGCAACCTTCTCCGGCCGGGGCAGTACGCGAAGGTGCGGGCCGTGGTCAAGGTCAGGAGGGGGGCGCTCCTCGTCCCGCAGCGGGCGGTGAACGAGATGCAGGGCGACTTCCAGGTCGGCGTCGTCGGCCCGGGCGACACCGCGCAGATCCGGAAGGTCAAGCCCGCCGAGCGCGTCGGCACCATGTGGATCATCGAGGATGGGCTCAAGCCCGGCGAGCAGGTGATTGTCGAGGG
>CALFNC010000340.1 GCA_937902605.1 uncultured Acidobacteriota bacterium
CCCCCGTTGCTCCGGATGAACACGAATGCGACGACGACCACGACGGCGGCGGCGCCGATGCAGGCGAGGACGATCGGCAGGCGCCACTTCTTCGAAGGGGAAGCGGGGGTAGGATCGCCTCCGGAAAGTAGGCCGTTGTCACCGGAGTTCATCGGGTCAGTCCCCTTGCCAGGATTTCGAGCACAGATTCATCCATATGTCGATTATCAGCTGTGGCAGGCCACTTGGGAATTTCCGGAACCGCGGCCTTCGGGGGTGTAAACCGGGGACGGCCCTCTCGCGTCTAAGTCCGCCCGGCCGGCTCCGTCTTTCCGAGTCTGCACGTAGACGCAAGAGTCGTGCAAGGAGACTCGTTTTTCAAGACCGGACGGGGGCTGGTAATCTGGCGGGGTGAAGCTGATCGATGACCTGCGCGCCGAGCACGAACTGATCGAACGGGTTCTGGGCTCTCTACGGACGTGGGTGGAGAAGCGGGTAAGCGGCGAGTCGGATCCGCGAGACGGCGAGGCCTTCGTCCGGTTCTTCCGGGAGTTCTCAGGCAGCTTTCACCACGGGCGGGAGGAGAACGTCCTGCTCCCGGCGCTCGTCGCGCACGCTGAGCTGCGGGCGAAGAGCGGGCCGGTGGTCGCCCTCATCGACCAGCACCGCTCGATGGAGGCTACCTTCGAGGAGATGGCGCCGTTGCTGCTGGCCGAGCCGCTGACGCCGTCGCAGAAGGAGGCGCTCAGGGATCTCGCGACGCGCTACTCGCGGGCTCTCTGGCAGCACATCGACGCCGAGAGCTCGGTCCTCCTCCCGGAGAGCGAGAACCGCCTCGCCCGGGCGATGGTCCGCGAGCTGCCGGCGCGGGAGATGACGCCTCTGGAGGCGGAAGCGAAAGCCGAGGGAGAACGCCTCGTCCGAACCTACCCGCAGGCATTCGACCCGGGAGCGATCCGCGGAGAGGGGTGCGTCATCTGTCCGTCACACGGCGTAACTTGCGAGGGGGTCGAGCGGGAATGGTGGAATGATTGGGAGTGGGAATCCTTCGGAAGGGGTCAGGAGTGATTCGGCCACGGGCTGCCAGGGTTGTCGCGGCGCTCCTCGTCGCGTCGTGTCTCAGTCCGGCTCCCGTCCTCGGGCAGCCGGAGGGGGGTGTTGCGGAAGCGGTCAAGGACGAGGTCGTCCGGTGGGGCGAAGACTCCGTGGCGCTGGTGAAAGCGCCGGGCTCTTGGGACCGCGGAGACTGGACGTTGCTCGCCGGAGCCTTCGCCGGGACAGGGGGTCTCATGGCGGGGGACCGCGACGCCTACAAATGGGCCGTACGGAATCAGTCCTCCTCCCGCGACAGCACGGCGAAATTCGTCTCGAAATTCGGAGCCGAGTACTCGATCGCCCTGTCGGCCGGCCTGCTCGCGGGGGGGCTCGTCTTCGGCGACCGGGAGGTCCGCGATACGGGCCGGGACGCGATCGAGGCGTCGATCCTGACCGGCCTCCTGACGAACGTCGTCCTCAAGCCCACCTTCGGCCGGGAGCGGCCGACCGAGTCGGAGGGAGCGACCGTCTTCCAGCCGTTCAGCTCCAACGCGTCGTTCCCGTCCGGTCATTCCGCCCAGGCGTTCACGGTGGCATCGGTAATCGCAATGCGGTCCGACGGGTGGCGCGGCCCAACGCTGTCGTACACGGTTGCCTCGCTGGTCGCCGTTTCGCGCGTCTACCAGCAGGCCCACTTCCCGAGCGACGTCCTCGCCAGTGCGGTCCTCGGGACCGCCGTCGGCCGCTTCGTCGTCGGAAGGCACCAGCCTCCTCGTCCCGGCGTGCGGGCGGCCGAGTTCACGGTGGTCGCGCTGCCCGGGGGGCTGGCCCTCCACGTCTCGTACTGATCGGCTTCGTTCATACTTCGCCCCATGACGACTGACGGGACGCGCGGACGGTTCGCGATCGCCGCCGTCTCCGTAGTTCTGACCTTCGCTCCCCTCACGGGCGCTGGTGAGACCCGGCAGACTGGCGAGGTCTTGGTCGCCGCCGCCGCCGACCTGAAGTTCGCGATGGACGAGCTGGGACAAGCATCCGAGAGGGCGAACCCCGGGGTCAAGCTGAGAATGACGTTCGGGTCTTCGGGGAACTTCTTCTCGCAGATCTCGAACGGCGCGCCGTTCGACCTCTTCCTGTCGGCGGACGCCGACTACCCGCGGCGGCTCGCCGCCGCTGGCCTGGGGCGCGGTGAGGTCTTCCTCTACGGCGTCGGCCGTCTCGCCGTCGTGGTGCCGGAATCCTCGCCCGTTCCCCTCGCGCGGGATGGGATTTGGGCGCTCGCCGGGCCATTGGTGCGGCACGTGGCGATCGCGAACCCGAAGCACGCTCCGTACGGTCAAGCCGCCGCGGCGGCGATGGCCTCGCTCGGAGTCTTCGCGGCGGTGAAGGAGAAGCTCGTCCTCGGGGAGAACGTCGCCCAGGCGGCGCAGTTCGTCGAGTCAGGGGCCGCGGAGGCGGGCGTAGTGGCGCTCTCGCTGGCGCTCGCGTCGACGGTTCGAGGACGGCTGCGGTTCTGGCCCGTCCCGGCCTCGGCTCACCCGAGGATCGACCAGGGAGGGCTGGTGCTGAAGGGTGGAGCGAACGGGGACGGGGCCGCGGTTTTCCGGGATTTCCTGCTGTCGCCCGCAGGCAGGACGGTCCTGAAGCGGTTTGGGTTCGAGATCCCGGCAGACTGAGCGTGGACTGGCAGGCGGTCGGACTCAGCCTTCGGCTCTCCCTGGTGACGACGGCCATCCTGCTCGTCGTTGGTACTCCCGTGGCGTGGTGGATGGCGACGACTCGGTGGCGATTCCGATTCCTCGTCGAGGCGCTCGCGGCGCTGCCCCTCGTCCTTCCGCCCACGGTTCTCGGCTTCTACGTCCTGATCGCCATTGGGTCGAGGAGCCCGCTGGGGGCGGGCTGGGAGAGCCTCACCGGCCGCCGTCTCGCTTTCTCTTTCGAAGGGCTGCTCCTGGCCTCGGTCCTCTACAGCTTCCCGTTCGCGGTGCAGCCGGTCGCGGCGGCCTTCGCGCGGGTCGACCGCCGCCTCCTCGAGGCGTCGTGGACGCTCGGTGTGTCGCGGCTCGAGACCTTCCGCCGCGTCGTGCTGCCGCTTTCGGCCCGGGGGATCGTGGCCGGCTCCGTTCTGAGCTTCGCCCATACACTGGGCGAGTTCGGCGTCGTCCTGATGGTCGGCGGGAACATCCCTGGGCGGACGAGGACCGTCTCCATCTCCATCTACGACAGCGTGCAGGCGCTGGACTACGCGGCCGCCGGGCGGACGGCCCTCGCGCTCCTCGCGGTTTCGTTCACGGTCCTCGCGATCACCTACGGTCTCCAGCGCCGCGGGGAAGGGACGTGGCCGTGGAGCTGATCGCCCGGGTCTCGAAGGACCTTGGGGGGGCCCGGATCGAGGCGAACCTCCATGTCGAGACCGCGGCGTCTCCGGTCACCGTGCTCTTCGGGCCGTCCGGCGCCGGCAAGACGACGCTTCTCAGGTGCATCGCGGGGCTGGAGACGCCGGACGAGGGAACGATCCGGTTCGGGTCGGCGACCTGGTTCGATTCCGGCTCGCGGGTATCGGTGCCGCCGCAGCGCCGCGGGATCGGTTTTCTGTTCCAGGACTACGCGCTCTTCCCGCATCTGACCGCGCGCCAGAACGTGGCATACGGCTCCAGCTCCGGCGGGTCCGGCCCGGCGCGGGCGGGCGCCGACGGTCGGGGCGACGGTCTGATCCGG
>CALFNC010000341.1 GCA_937902605.1 uncultured Acidobacteriota bacterium
GTTCGAACAGGCACCCCCCACCCCGCCTCCCGGGCTCGGGGACGGTCCCCTGGATCGCCACGAGACGGGACGCCGCCGACGGCCTGGCCTCGGGTCGCGACGCGAGCAGTCCGCGAGTGTACGGGTGGGCCGGGACGGCGAAGAGCTCCGCTGCCTCCGCCTCCTCGACGATCTCTCCGGCATACATCACGAGAGCCCGGTCGGCGATCTCGGCGACGACGCCGAGGTCGTGCGTTATCAGAAGGACCGCCAGCCCCAGCTCGTCGCGAAGGCGCCGCAGCAGCGCGAGGATCTGAGCCTGTATCGTCACGTCGAGGGCGGTCGTCGGCTCGTCCGCGACGAGGAGACGCGGCCCACCCGCGAGGGCGAGGGCGATCGTCGCGCGTTGCTTCATCCCCCCCGACATGCGGTGAGGGTAGTCGTCCATCCGGCGCTCGGGCTCCGGGAGCGACACCCGCCGGAGCCAGTCGACGGCGGCGCGGCGCGCCTCCGCCCGGGAGAGCCCTCGATGGCGCCGCAAAACGCCGACCAGCTCGTCGCCGATCGTCCGGACCGGGTCGAGGGCGCTCCCGGGCTCCTGGAAGATGAGCCCGATCCCTCCGCCGCGCACCTTCCTCAGGTCGGCCGGCGGCAGCCTGCGGACGTCCCGGCCCTCGAAGAGAATCTCGCCCCCGGTCGTCCGTCCCGGCTCGGGCACTAGGTCGAGGAGAGCGAACGCCGTGACGCTCTTTCCCGACCCCGATTCGCCGACCAAGGCCACGATCTCGCCCGGCCGGACGTCGAAGGAGACGCCATCGACGACCGGCGCTCCGTTCTCCGCCGGAAAGGCCACCGTGAGGTTCCGGACGGAGAGAAGCGGCTCGGACAAAGCCCCGGAATGATACCGGGCTATCGCTCTCCCCGCGCTCTGGGGGCCCGTTTCCCGGCGGCTGCTCCGGCCTTCCTCACCAGGGCCGCCGGACGGTGGTTCCCTGGCGACCGGCAGGAATGGTAGTTTCCCGGACCGTCATGAAGAAGACCCCTCCCTCCCGCAAGAGCCCGTTCCTCGGTGGGCGCCGGATCGCCCCCCGTCCGGTCCTCGGAAACGTCAAGGCCGCTGACCTCATCGATGAGACCTTCTCGGCCTACAACGCCGCGCGGCTGCGCGAGGCGTGCACGCTGCTCGTCGAGCGGATCCTGGAGCCGGACGTGACGGTAGGCGTCTCGCTCTCCGGAGCCCTCACGCCGGCCGGCCTCGGGCTTTCGTGCCTGAACCCCCTGATGCGCGCAGGATTCGTCGACTGGATCATCTCGACCGGCGCGAACATCTACCACGACATCCACCACGCCCTCGGGATGCCGATCCACGAGGGGCGGCCCACCTTCGACGACGTGTCCCTGCGGAACGACGGCGTCATCCGGATCTACGACATCGTCTTCCCCTACGAGGTGCTCCTCGACACCGACGCCTTCTTCCGGGAGGTGCTCCGGGCGAAGGAGTTCCAGCACTCCATGGGGACTGCGGAATTCCACTGGCGCATCGGGCGGTACGTCAAGGCCCGCGCCCGGCAGCTCGGGATCGGCATCGACCAGTCCTTCGTGGCGACGGCGCAGACGCTGGACGTCCCGGTCTACACCAGCTCGCCGGGGGACTCGTCGATCGGGATGAACGTCGCGCGGCAGGCCCTCGAAGGGGGCGGCTTCTCCTTCGACGTCTCCTCCGACGTCAACGAGACCGCCGCGATCGTCTTCGATGCCAAGCGGGGCGGCGGAAAGAGCGCGGTCCTGATCTTCGGCGGAGGGAGCCCCAAGAACTTCCTCCTCCAGACCGAGCCGCAAATCCAGGAGGTTCTCGGGATCGACGAGGCGGGACACGATTTCTTCGTCCAGGTGACCGACGCCCGGCCCGACACCGGCGGGCTTTCCGGGGCGACGCCGTCGGAGGCGGTGTCGTGGGGGAAGATCGACCCGACCGCCCTCCCGGACACCGTCGTCTGCTACGCCGACACCACGATCGCGATGCCCCTGATGACCGCGTATCTTCTTGCCCGGCACAGGCGGCGCCCGCTGAAGCGGCTCTACCGCCGCCGGCAGGAGATCATGGGCAGCCTCCGGGCGGCATTCGAGGACGCCCGCCGTGGCAAAGGGATCTCCAAGCGCGCGCCGCGAGACTACGTGGCCAAGCTCAAGGGCTCGAAGCGCTGACCGGTCCGCTCGCCCGGGCCGGGTCCCCCTGGTCAATGACAGCCAACCCGGGAGACAGGCTCAAGGAACTGCCTGCAGTTCCTTGAGCCTGTCTCCTACGTCCCGGAACGAGGCATTCGTCCCGTAGATCTCGAGGAGTGTTTTATAGGCGGAGTCGCGGTCCCCGAGGTCCGCGAACAGGCTGGCCAGGTCGTACTGAAGGCCGAGCTTCTCCTCCTCCCGGATGCCGGGCGTCTCGAGACCTTTGTGGTACCACTTGATCGCGAGCTGCGGGAGCCTCTTCTCGAGGAAGCAGAGCCCCAGCATGGAGCAGCACTCGACGGCGTGGAGCGGGTCCTTCGAGGCAACCTGAAACTCCCCGATCGCCTCGTCCGTCAGCCCCATCTCCTTGTAGGCGATCCCGAGGTTGTAGTGGGTCTCGTGGTCCTCGGGGGAGAGCTGCTGCTCGACCCCCTTCTTGAACTCGCGGAAGATCTCCTCGAGGGAGAGAGCCCTCGATCCCTCATCCATCGCCGGCTCGTCCGGGAGCCCCTCGGGCTTCATCTCGGCCTGCAGCTCCTCGGCAAGGTTGAAGAACTCCTGCTCGTCCGAAAAGAGCGCCGACTCGTCGACGTGAAGATCCACTTGCGCCGCGCGCGTCGCGTCCCCGCCGTCCACCGGGACGGCGCCGCGCTGCATCTCGTCGGTCAGGGCTCGGCCCAGCTCGGCGTCGAGGACCGACTCCAGGTCCTCGGCCAGTAGGTCCTGGAGGATCGGCCGGGCCTCGTCGCCCGACCCCTTCGTCCCCTCGAGCCGTTCCCGCCGGGCCGTCAGCGAAGCGTCCCCGGGGAAACGAGCCTCGAGGGTCTGGAGCCGTTCGGCGGCATCGACGACCATCCCCTGCTCGAGGCAAAAGTCGATCTCCCCGAGCTGGTCGGCAGTGGGCCGGTCCGGACTCGGCGGCGCGGCCGGGGGCGTCGGCGCGGCCCGGTGCGGGACCGGCGGCGAAGAAGGAGGATTCGACGCGGGGCGAGAGCCCGACCGCACCATCTCGTTCAGCTCGGCGAGGCCTTTGTCGAGGATCGACGGGGACCGCCGCCGGGGCGGCCGCGGCGGG
>CALFNC010000342.1 GCA_937902605.1 uncultured Acidobacteriota bacterium
GGGGTCGCGGCGGCGGCAGTCACGTTCTCGGCGCTTTTTGGCTCGGCGCTCGGGTTGATCGCGGGGGAGCAGGGCGGCGCGCTCGACGTGGCGCTCCGGAAGCTCGCCGACCTCGTCCTTGCCTTCCCAGGCCTGCTGCTGGCCGTCGCCCTCGCGGCGGTCCTCGGCCCGTCGGCCGTCAACACCGTCATCGCCCTTTCAGCGGTCGGATGGGTGCCATACGCCCGACTTGCTCGGACCGAGGCGCGACGGGTGGCGACGTTCGACTACGTCGCGGCGGCGCGCTCGGCCGGCGCGGGGACGCCGAGGCTCCTCCTCAGGCACGTTCTTCCAAACATCGCGGCGCCGCTCGTCGTCCAGGCGACGCTCCACCTCGCCGGGGCGATCCTCGCCGAGTCGGCCCTGTCGTTCCTCGGCGTCGGCGTTCCGCCCCCGGCCCCCTCGTGGGGCGCCATGCTGGCCGCGGGGCGGACCCACATCCTGGACGCCCCTCACGTCGTCCTGGTGCCGGCCGCGGCGATCCTGGTCGTCGTCCTCGCCACGAACGTCCTCGGTGACGCGCTCGTGGAGCGGCTGGACGCCACGCGGAGGAGCTGACGTGACGCGGCTTACGGAGGAGGAGCTGACCGGCGCCCCGCGCCTGGGCCCGCTGGCGTCGGTCCTCCTCGCCCTCCTCGCCGTCGCGGTGTTCCTGAACGGGCTCGGTGGGGACTTCACCTACGACGACAAGTCGATCGTGAGGGACAACGGGCGGATCGAATCGCCGTCGAGGGCCGGGGAGATCTTCACGACCCACTACTTCGGCGGGTCGATGGCGACCGGGACGAACTACCGCCCGGGCATCCTGCTCAGCTTCGCTCTCCAGCGCTGGGTCCACGGGAGCCGTCCGTTCTGGTTTCACGCGGTGAACGTGGCGCTCCATGCCGGGGTGACGCTCCTCCTCGCCGCGTGGCTGCTGCGCCTCCGCTTTCCTCGGGGCGCGGTCCTCGCAGCGGCGGCGCTCTTCGCGGTTGTCCCGATCCACGTCGAGGCGGTGACGTCGATCGTCGGCCGGGGGGAAACCCTCGCGGCGTTCCTGGTGCTGCTGTCAGCCGTCCTCTGGCTGCGGACCACGGAGGGCGAGCGCCTGGAGAGGCGCGCGTACGCCGGCACCCTCGCGGCCTTCCTGCTCGCCGTCTTCGTGAAAGAGAGCGCAGTCGTCCTCCCGGGGATGGTCGTCCTGGGGGAGCTGTTCCGGGATGGACGGGGAGACGGCCTTTGGCGGAAACTTCGCGGCGCGTTGGCTGTGCGGGGTCTGGCTTTCGCGGGCCTGCTCGTCCCGGTGGCGCTCCTCTTCCTCGTCCGGCGAGTCGTCCTGGGCGGGTACCTGATCTCGGGACAGGCTTCCATCTTCGACCTGGAGAACCCGCTCGTGCCGATGAAGGCGCCGGTTCGGATGGCGAACGCGCTGCTTCTCCTCGCACGATACGCAGCCAAGACCTTCTGGCCGACCCATCTGTCGGCCGATCATTCGGCGTACGCGCTCCCCCTCGTCTCCGGGGCCTTCGATGTGCGGGTGGGCGTCGCGTTGGCCGGGCTCGCGGCGCTGGTGCTGGCGGCGCTCGCCCTGCTTCGGAGCCGTCCGCTCTTCGGCTTCGGCCTCCTCTTCTTCCTGGGGACCTCCCTGCCGGGGTCGAACCTCCTCTTCCCGATCGGGACGATCTACGCGGAGCGCCTGGCCTACCTCCCGTCAGCCGGCCTGCTGGCGGCGGCGACGGCGCTCTTCGTACCGACGGCGTTCGCGGTTCCGCGGCACGGGCCGCTCCGCTGGCGGGAGTCTCTGCTGCTGGCCGCTCTCGCCGCTGGAGCGGCCGCCACGGTCGCCCGGAACCGCGTTTGGAGGAACGACTCGGTGCTCTTCGCCGACACGGTGCGGCACTCGCCCCTTTCGGCGAAGGCGCACTACAACTGGGCGTACCAGCTCAGCCAGGAAAAGCGGGTCGACGAGGCGAGGGAGCAGCTGCTCGAGGCGGTCCGCATCTTCCCGCGGCACTACGAGGCGTGGGGATTTCTCGGAAAGATCGCGTGGGACGCCGGGAAGCTGGACGATGCGATCGGCTACTACCGCCGGTCGACGGAGATCTTCCCGGCGTTCGAGAACGGGCGCTGGGGCCTGGCCAAGACGTTGCAGGCCGCCGGTCGGCTCGGGGAGGCGGAAGCGGCCTTCCTCACGGGAGTGCGGCTCCTCCCGACGTCCTATCCGCTTGCTTTCCACCGCGCCCTCCTGTTCGAGGATGAAGGTCACCTCGAGCGCGCCGACCGGGAGTGGCGCAGGGCCCTCATCCTGGGGTTGTGGTCCTCGGAAGCGCGTCTCGCGAGGGCCAGGCTGCTAGTGCGCCTCGGCCGGAGGGACGACGCGGCGCGGGAGGCCCACCGTGTCCTGGCCGAGCGGCCGTCGAACGCGCCGGCGAGAGAGTTCCTGAAGAAGCTCTACTCGTCCGGGGACTCGACCGGCTCCTGAGCGGGGACGGCCGCCACCGTGGCTGTTGCAGCCGCAGCCGCAGCAGCAGTGGCGATAGCGCGCCTCCTCTTCAGCCAAGCGAGCATGCCGGCGTACGTCAGCGCCCCGGCGAGGATCGAGAGCGTGAACATGCCGGTGCCCCACTGGATGCCGATCGTCTTCATCGCCGGGCGGGCGCCGGTCCAGAACGAGGTCTTGTAGAACTGGCCCCACGGCAGGTCGTGGATCGCCTCTTGCCGCGCGCGAAGGACGATCCTCCCGAGGGGAAGCGCGACGGCGCTCACGGGTCCGAGCGTGAGAGGGTTCACGACGAGCGTGCCGAGCAGGATGTCGACCTTGTTGAGCCGGAGGAGGAACGCCAGCGCCAGCGCGATGACCCAATGGAGACCGATCAACGGCGTGAACGAGATCGCGACGCCGAGCGCGAACGATGCCGCCACGGTTTCGGGGGGGTCGTCCCGCCCGGTCATGTGGAGAAAGCGGGCCCGGAACGTCAAGCGGACTCTTTCGGGAAGTGGTCGAAGCCGGCGTCGGGGATCGGCTCGGTCCGGCCGCGGGCGGAGAGCAGGACGGCCGGGCCGGCGGTCACGGTGCCGATACGGCGGAGGGCGAACCGGCCCGCTAGGCGCGTGAGCGCGGCCGCCTTCTGGCGCGGGACCGAGAAGAGGAGGCCGTAGTCCTCGCCGCCGTAGAGAGCGGTGGCGACCGGGTCCATCCCGAGGCGGGCCGAGAGCTCCGAGATCGCCGAGTCGGCGGGGAGAGCGTCCCGGTCGACGACGGCGCCGACGCCGGAGGCCCGGCAAAGCCGGTGCAGGTCGCGCGCGAGCCCGTCGGAGATGTCGATCGCCGCGGTGGCGAGGCCCTTCTCCGCGAGCGTCGTCCCGAGCTCCACCATCGGGCGGGGCGAAAGCTGGTGACGGATCAAGCGGCGTTTCTCTGGCGCATGCGGGGAGCGGAGGATGCGGCCGGAGGGGCCCCGGATCCCGTCCTCGCCGACGAGGCGATAGCCCTGGAGCAGGAGCTGGAGGCCGGCTGCCGCGGCGCCCAGCGTCCCCGAGATCCAGAGCTCGTCGCCGGCTTTCCCGCCGGAGCGGGTGAGGAGCCCCGCCGCGGCGGGCCGTCCGAGGACCGTGACGGCGGCGAACAGGGTGGGGGAGGCCGAGAGGTCCCCCCCGATCACGGCGACGCCATATTCCCCGGCATAGGCCCGGAACCCGTCGTGGAAGGCATCGAACCAGTCGAGGCCGGTGCGCGGGGGCATCCCGAGCGCCAGGAGAGCATGGAGGGGAGCGGCTCCCATCGCCGCGAGGTCGGAGAGGTTAACGGCGAGAGCCTTCATCCCGAGCCGGCGCGGGTCGCTACCGGGAAGGAAGTCGACCCCTTCGACGAGGACGTCGCTCGAGACGGCGAGTGGCCCGGCGCACTGGATGACGGCGGCGTCGTCGCCTATCCCGAGGAGGACGTCGCGCCGCCGGACGCGATACAGGGACGAGAGACGCTCGACGAGACGGTCTTCCGGGGGGAGTCCTCTCACGTTCTCCGTCTCCTCTCGGTCGTCTGCCGGGCGCTCTGGCGCCGCCGGACCGGCTTCTTCGTTTTCTGAGGCAGCGGTCGAAGCGCGGCAGCGAGCACCTCGTCGACCCGGCGGACGAAGACGAACTTGAGGTCCCGCCGCAGCTCCTCGGGGATCTCGGCGAGGTCGCGCTCGTTCTGGCAGGACATGACGACGGTGCGGATGCCGGCCCGGCGGGCGGCGAGGACCTTCTCCTTGACACCGCCGATCGGGAGGACCTGGCCCCGAAGCGTTATCTCGCCGGTCATCGCGACGTCGCGGCGGACGGAGCGTCCCGAGAGGGCCGAGATAATCGCGGTCGCCATCGTGATGCCGGCCGAGGGGCCGTCCTTCGGGATCGCCCCTTCGGGCACGTGGACATGGATGTCCTTCTTCTCGAAGTCCTCCTCGGAGAGGCCGAAGTCCGGGGCCCGCGAGTGAGCGAAAGTCAGGGCTGCCTGAGCCGACTCCTTCATCACGTCTCCGAGCTGGCCGGTCAGGAGGAGGTGGCCCTTGCCGCGGAAGGCGCGGGCCTCGACGATCAGAACGTCACCGCCGACAGCGGTCCAGGCGAGGCCGGTCGCCGCGCCCACCTGGTCGGACTCGAGGCGCTCGTCTCGCTGGAACCTCGGGATGCCGAGGAACTCACGGGCCACCTTGGGCGTCACCCGGACCAGGCGCTTCTCGCCGGAGGCGATGCGGACCGCCACCTTGCGGCAGCAACCGCCGATCTCCCGCTCCAGGTTTCGGAGACCCGCCTCGCGCGTGTAGTCCTCCACGATGGTCCGGAGGGTGTCGTCGCCGAAGGAGATCGACCGATCGCCGAGCCCGTTCTCCTTTAGCTGCTTCGGGAGCAAGTGGCGCCGGGCGATCGAGATCTTCTCCTCCAGGGTGTAGCCGGAGAGGCGGATGACCTCCATCCGGTCGAGGAAGGCCGGCTGGATCGTGTCGAGAACGTTCGCGGTCGTGATGAAGAGGACCCGCGAGAGGTCGTACGTCACGCCGAGGTAGTGGTCGCGGAAGCTCTTGTTCTGCTCCGGATCGAGGACCTCCAGGAGCGCCGACGACGGGTCGCCGCGAAAATCGGAGCCGATCTTGTCGACCTCGTCGAGCATGAAAACGGGGTTGGACGTCCCGGCCTGCGAGATCCCCTGGACGATCCGTCCCGGGAGGGCGCCGATGTACGTCCGCCGGTGCCCCCGGATCTCCGCCTCGTCGCGGACGCCGCCGAGCGAGAGCCTCAAGAACTTCCGGTCGAGCGCCCGGGCGATCGATCGGCCGAGGGAGGTCTTCCCGACGCCGGGCGGCCCGACGAAGCAGAGGATCGGCCCTTTCGAGTCGGGCGCGAGCTTCCGGACCGCCAGGAACTCCACGATCCGTTCCTTGACCTTCTCGAGGTCGTAGTGGTCCTCGTCCAGGATCGTGCGGGCCCGCGCGAGGTCGAGGTTGTCCTCCGACATCGTCCCCCACGGAAGGCCGGTCAGCCAGTCGAGGTAGGTCCGGAGCATCGCGTTCTCGGCCGAGTCGGGACTGCCGCGCTCGAGCCGCTTCAGCTGCTTCTCCACTTCGTCAGCGGCTTCCTGCGGCATCTTCTTTTCCTCGACCCGCTTCCGGTACGAGGCGAGCTCATCGGAGAGGTCCTCGGACCCTCCGAGCTCCTGCTGGATCGCCTTCATCTGCTGGCGGAGGAAGTACTCGCGCTGGCTCTTGTCGATCTCGCCGCGCGCGGTGCCGGTGATCTCCTGCTGGACCGTGAGGACGCGGATCTCCCGGCGGAGGATTTCGAGGACGGCCTTGAGCCGCTCCACGGGCGCGATCAGCTCGAGGATCCGCTGGGCCTCCTCAAGCTTCAGCTCCAGGTTCGAGGCGATCAGGTCGGCGAGCCGGGCCGGGTCCTCGAGGCTCGCCGCCACGAGCATCACCTCGGGGGAGATCGTCTTGCCGAGCGAGACGGTCCGCTCCAGCCCTTCCTTGGCGCTCCGGATCAGGGCCTCGGCCTCCTCGGAGGTTGGGGGCTTGGCCTCCGGCTCCTGGATCCGCGTCGCCTTCGCGCGGAGGGACGGCGTCTCCTGGACATAGGCGTCGATCTGGACGCGCGAGAGACCCTGGACCAGGAGACGCACCCTCCCGTCGGGCAGCTTCAGCATCCGCATGACGGCTGCCGCGGTCCCGATGGGGTGGAGGTCTGCCGGCGTCGGATCCTCGACGGAGGCGTCCTTCTGCGCGACGAGGAGGAGGATCCTCTGCTCCGCTAGGGCGGCGTCGACGGCAGCGATCGACTTCTCCCGCGACACCGACAGCGGGACGATGACATACGGGAAGAGGACGACGTCCTTCAGCGGGAGGACCGGGAGGAACTCGGGGATGGCGACCTGTTCGCCGGGGGTGGCGTTCTCGGTCTGGCTCATGACGCGGTGCGCGGGTTTCCCCGCTGGACGGGGATGCTCCGTCCGGGGGTCTGGTGAAGCCGCGGGATCTCCACGGTGAGGAGCCCGTCGGCGTACGACGCGTGGGTTCGCTCGGGGTCCGGGAGCTCCGGGAGCTCGATGGTCCTCTCGAAGGGGCCTGCGACCCGCTCGACGCGAAGAAACTGGCCCGTCCCGGGGTCGGTGGGGGGGCGCTCCCCGCGCAGCGTCACGAGACGTCCCTCGACCTGGAGGGAAACGCGGGGGATGCTGGCCCCCGGGATCTCGAACACCAGCTGCCACCCTTTCCCGTCGTCGACGACGTCCACGGGCGGGCCGTGGAGGTGGGCGGAGCTCTCCTCGGGGAGAGGGGAGTTCCGGGAGAGGACGAACGCGACGGGGAGGTTGTGGCGCTTCATTTTTCCCGCTCCGGTCTCGTGCCGAAGGGGCGCGCCGGGGCGCGCCCGATCAGCTCCTTCAACTCATCGACAAAGTCGCCGAGGTCCTCGAACCG
>CALFNC010000343.1 GCA_937902605.1 uncultured Acidobacteriota bacterium
CATACGAGATATTGGCGTGACTGGACTTCAGACGTGTGCTCTTCCGATCTGGATGAAGAAGAGGATTGGGAACGGGAAGCGGGCCGCGCGGAGAAGCCGGTCCGCGCCGATGACGTTCGAGAAGGTGAAGTGGACGGGCGTCTCGGCCGTCCTGTAGGAGAACGGCCGTGGAATGGACGGCGCCCGGGCTCCCGCAACCGCCTCGCAGACCCCCGCGAGGAGCTTCACGAGGGGCGGGTGCTCCAGATTGGCCCACGCGGTCCCGGAGAGGACGTACTCGGCGGACGCCAGGGCGTGGAACGGCTCGTCCATCGTCGCGCTGTCGAGGCGCTGGTGGTCCAGGACGAGGGCCGTCCCGAGCGCCGCAAGGGCGGAGATCGCTGCGCGGGCCGCCCATCGGGGCCTGACGAACATCCGGCGGAGTTTAGACTCGACGTGTGACGGCGAGCGGACGCGGACGCCTGCAACCCTCCTTCCTCGTCTCCGCGTTCTTCGCTGCGGCGCTCCTGCTCCGCTTAACCCCCTTCACGGCGGCGACGACCGGCGGCCTCCGGCTCCTCTCCCCCGACTGCTACGGCCACCTCCGCCGTGCGGCGTCGGTCGCGCGGAACTTCCCTCACGTTCCCGTCTTCGACCCGTGGCTGAACCACCCCGACGGGGCGGTCTTCATCTGGCCCCCGCTCTTTGATCTCCTCGTCGGGGGGGTGGCCCGCCTTATCTTCGGACGGGCCGTCACGGCGGACCAGGTCGGCTGGGTCGCCGCGTCGCTGCCGCCCTTGCTGGGCGCCCTCCACGTCTTCCCTCTCTTCGCGCTCTGCCGGCGACTCTTCGGCCCGCGGCGGGCGCTGCTCACGGTGTGTGCCTACGCGCTGCTGCCTGCCGCTGCCATCTGGAGCTCGTTCGGGCACGCGGACCACCATGTCCTCGAGGTCCTCGTCCTTCTCCTCTTCCTTGACGCGGCCGTCGCAGCGGCGCGCGCGCCCGATGGCCGGCGAGGTCGCCCGGCGCTCCTCGCCGGGGCGCTCCTCGGCGTGAGCTTCCTGACGTGGCAGGGGGCGGTCCTCTTCGCAGGGCTGGCCTTTCCGTGGGCTCTCGTCTGTCTCGGGCCAGCCGCCCCCCTCCTTGGCGCCGCCGCGTTCGCCGTCGCGGCGCCCGGCACGGCGGCAACCCTGGCCGGAGAGCAGGTTCCCTTTTCCTTCATCTCCTTCGGCTGGTTTCAGCCGGTGCTCCTCGCGGCGGGGATCGTCCCGCTGGCCGTCTGGGGCGCCGTCCGGAGCAAGGGGGCCCGGCGCGCCGCGTTCGTCCTCCTAGCAGGGGGGCTCCTCCTCTTCACGATCCCTTCCTCGAAGTCGCTACTCAAAACGCTTACTCGTGGAACGGCCCACCTCGTCAACCAGGAAGCCGCCCTCGGACCCGACTTCGATGGCCGTGGCTACCTCTCCTATCCGGCGAGCTTTTTCAAGGTCGTCGCGGAGCTCCAGCCGCTCGTCTCCCGTCCCTGGCTGCCCGGCGTGGTCCGAGCGACCGAGGAGCTTTCGGCGGGCCTGCTCTTCCTCCCGTTCGCCCTCGTTCTCTGGTCCGTGCCGCTCCTCGGCTCCCGCCCGCCGAGGAACAGGGACCGGTCGACGTGGCTCCTCGCCCGGTCGCCGCGGCTCCGGGCGAGATCGCTCGTCGTCCTCTTCGCGGGAGTCCTCCTGCTGATGACTCTGGCGCAAAGGCGGAACAGCTACTACCTCGGGGTCTTCACGGCGATGGCGTTGAGCGAAGGGGTTGCGCGTCTCTCGGATCGCCTGAAGATCCGCAGCGAGGCTCCCCCGATCCTCTTCGCGGCGTGCCTCGTCCTCGTGCCGGGGATCCTGCCGCTCCGGATGATGGCGTCGTACCGGGAAGCTCCCGGACCTGACTTCCTCGGACTCCTCCGGAGGTTCGCGAAGGCCGCCCCGGTGGGGATCGACCCCTCCGCGCTCCCTCCCCCCGCTCCCGGCTCGATCGAGGGAGTCTTTGGCCCGTGGGCAGCCGGGCACTTCATCACCGCCCTGACAGGACGCCCCGCCGCCGCGGACCCGAACACCTACGGGTTCATCAGGCAGTGCCGCCTCTTCACTGCGGCAGACGACGCCGAGCCGCTCGCCATCCTCCGAGAGACGAAGTGCCGATACCTCCTCACGGCAAACCTGCGCGGGGTCCTCGCGACCTATGCGTGGGCCGCCGGGCGGCCGGCCGGGATTCCGGTCGACGGGATGTTCGCGACGCGGATCCATGAGTCGGCGTCAAGCCGCCCCGTCCCTTACCTCGAGCTCCTGATGGAATCGCGGACCGGCACCCGCGCCCCGGGGGGACGGATCGTCCCGAACTTCCGGATCTGGAAGGTCATCTCTCCTGCCCAGGGGGGGGGAGCGCCCGCTCCCGCTCGCGCCGCGCAAGGAGCCGCTCAGG
>CALFNC010000344.1 GCA_937902605.1 uncultured Acidobacteriota bacterium
GTTCAGCGGCTGGCCGGGGGCGGCGGGGGCAGAGGCGGCGCGCCAGCTCCGGCCCCGAACTCCGGGTAGCCCTGCACAGGAGCCCATCCGGAGGCTCCCGGGCACCATGCCAGGGTGGTCGGGGCCACCTGCCCCGCGGCGAGCATCCCCTTCAGAGCCTCATCGGTGTACGGGCCGTACGTCTTGCCGTCCACCGTCAGCGACCACCGGGGCGAAGCCGGAGCGCCGGGAGGAGGAGGCGGGGCCACGCCGCCCGGAGCGGGGGGCGGAGTAGGCGCTCCGGCCCCACCGGCGCCGGCACTCATGCCGAAGGCCGTTCCCATGGCCTGGCCCATGGCCACCCCGGCGCCGATGCCAACTCCCACGCCTGCGACACCGCCCGGGTTCGCGGCGGCGACCTTCATGGCGTCCGCCGCCTGGAGCTGCGTGTATTGCCCGAGGCGGTCGCCGAGGACCCCCAGCTTCGTCCGCTGGTCGATGGCGGCTTCCACCTCCTCGGGGAGGGAGACGTTCTCGATGAAGAACTTCGACAGCTCGAGGCCGAAGGCCCCGAACTCCGGGCCGATCCGCCCCCTGCCGAAGGCCGACAGCTCGTCGTACTTCGAGGCGATGTCGAGCGCGGGGATCTTCGACTCGGCGATTGCGTCCGAGAGCTTCGAAAGGACGATCGAACGGAGCTGACCGGCGATCTCGTCGGTCGTCGTGAGGCCCTGGGTCCCGACGACGGTGTTGAAGAAGAGCTTCGGGTCGGCGATCTTCATCGCGTAGGTCCCGAAGGCACGAAGGCGGATCATCCCGAACTCGGTGTCCCGCATCATGACCGGGTTCGTCGTGCCCCACTTCAGGTCGGTAAAGAGCCGGGTATTGAAGAAGTAGAGCTCGGCCTTGAAGGGCGACTGGAAGCCATATTTCCAGCCCCGGAGCGTCGTCAGGATCGGGATGTTCTGCGTCGAGAGCTCGTACCGGCCGGGCGTGAAGAGGTCGGCGGCCTTCCCCTCGTTGATGAAAAGCGCGACCTGGTTTTCACGGACCGTCAGCTGGGCCCCCATCTTGATCTCCTGGTTGTAGACGGGGAACCGGTAGACGAGGGAGTCGTTCGTCTCGTCCAGCCACTGGATGATCTCGATGAATTGCGACCCAATTTGCTGCTTGATGTTGTCGAGCAGGCCCATGGCGCCTCCTTTGTCTTCGAAGAACAGTCTATAGAAATCTACGGCACCACCGCCGGAAGGTTTTCGCCGGGTCTAGACTGGAATGAACGGGGGTACCGCATGACCTTCTTCCAGGACGGTCCGGTTCTCGGCAACCAATACCACGAGGATTCCCTTCTCCGTTCAGCCCTCAGCCGGCTCTTGCCTCCCAGCCTCCTCGCCGAGGTGGAACCGGACCTCGTCCGGCTCTCGGGAGCCGTCTCGCGAAGATCCGCTCATCCCGTCTCGGTGCCGGCGTCTCCCGCGTCCGCGCGGCGGCGGTCGCGCTGGGAGCGCACGTGGCGCGAATGGCCGGTGAGGGCGAGTTCGCCGAGGTCTCCGCCCGGTCGTTTGCGCTGAGCCTCTCCCGCGTCGTCGCCGCTTCGCTCCTCCTCGAGCACGCCGACTGGACCGAGGCGACGGGGCAGGGAGGTCGACCGTCCGCCGCCGCCCTCCGGTGGTGCGCCCGCCCCCTCGCCGACCTGGTCGACGCGGGGGCGGACCATCGGAGCGAAAGCCGGGCGCTCGCGATGGACGAGTCGCCCGGCTGATCCGGGGCTTCGGGGGGCCTTAGAGGGTGTGAATCAATCGCACCTTCTCGGTCTCCTCAACCCGAGGGGCGGCGCCTCCACCCTCGCGAGGCGTCGGCCGAGTCGTGCTGCGAGAGGTCGCGGGGTTGGTCCGCCGGCCCCGGGCGCGTGAGGCGCGCTCCCCGGATCGCGATCTGATAACCGTGCGCGAGGGCGATGGCAGCGGCATCCGCGGCGTCGAGAGGCAGGGTGCGGCGCCTCGCGTCCGGGAGAAGGGCGGCGACCATCCGGCGCACCTGAAGCTTCTCAGCGTTCCCCGCTCCGGTGACAGCGCGCTTCACCTCGGCGGGCGTCAGCTCCCCCACGGCGAGCGAGCGGCCGGCCAGGGCCAACAGGAGGACGCCCCGCGCCTGGCCCAGTGCGATGAGGGACTGGGGGTTGATCCCCGCGAAGACCTTCTCGATCGCCGCCGCGTCCGGCCGCTCGCGGTCGATGACCGCCTGCAGGCCCTCGTAAAGCGTCTGGAGGCGTTTCTCGAATGGGAGCGAGACCGGCGGGCGGAGAACCCCCGAGGCGAGAAGGGCGGGCGGCCCGTCGAAGGCGACGACCGCCCAGCCGGTGGCGCGGCTCCCGGGATCGACGCCGAGGATCCTCACCGGCGATCCAGGAACCTATTCCTCGAGGTACTTCTCGTCGATGTCGCCGTTGGACCAGACCTTCTGGATGTCTTCATTGTCCTCGATCATGTCGAGGAGCTTGATGAGAGCGGGGCCCTTGTCCTCGACCGCGATCATGTTCTGCGCGATGCTCTGGATCTCGGCGGTTTGCATCGCGATCCCCTTCTCCTCGAGCTTCGCCTTGACGGCCTCGAGCGTACCGGGGTCGGTGATGATCTCGAAGACCTCGCCGTCGTCGGTCCGGAAGTCCTCGGCGCCCGCCTCGAGGGCGAGCTCCATCAGCGAGTCCTCGTTCGCGGCGCTCCGTTCGACCGCGATGTACCCCTTCTTCGAGAACTGGAAGGCGACCGCGCCCGCCGTGGCCATGTTGCCGCCATACTTCGTGAGGAGGTGACGGATCTCGGCGGTCGTCCGGTTCTTGTTGTCGGTCATCGCCTCGATCAGGATCGCCGCACCGCCGGGCCCGTAGCCCTCGTATGTCACTTCCTCGTAACTGACCCCTTCGAGCTCGCCCGTCCCCCGCTTGATGGCCTTGTCGATGTTGTCGGATGGCATCGAGGCCTTCTTCGCGGCCTGGACCGCGCTGCGCAGCCGTGGATTCGACTCCACGCTCCCGCCTCCGACCTTCGCGGACATCGTGATTTCCTTTATCAGCTTCGTGAAAAGGCGGCCGCGCTTGGCGTCAGCGGCCCCTTTCTTGTGCTTGATCGTGCTCCATTTACTGTGACCGGACATCTGCCACCTCGAGGTCGGCCGACCCTTCTTGGGCGGGCCTGGGAGGCGGAGTCTAGCAGCCCGTCCGCTGGGGCCGGGAGGGAAGGGAAAGTGGGAGCGCCCGGAGGCGGCCGGACCCCGTGTCGGCCTCGAGGAGAGCCTGGAACCGGCTTCCCGGACGGGGCCCGCCCTCCCCCAGGGGCAGGTCGACGTCGAGATAGTGGTCGGTCAGCCCGACTAAGCCGCGGAGGGCAACCACGTCGGCAACCGTTCCGACGGAGTGGAGGGCGAAAGCTCGGAGCTTCTCCTTCCCCAAGCGGCGGAGAGCCGCCGCTCGTTCGTTCCGAAGCC
>CALFNC010000345.1 GCA_937902605.1 uncultured Acidobacteriota bacterium
GTCGTCGCCAGGACGAAGCTCGGGCCGACGGCCGCGGCCGAGAGGATGAAGCGGAAGAAGGTGGACGGCCAGATGCCGATCGCCTCGCGGAAGGCGAAGGGTCGGGCCGACATGACGCCGTAGAGGCCGCCGAGCGACCCCTGGTGGAAGAACGAGAGGAAGGTGCCGAGCGCGGCCAGGACGACCATTACCTTGTGGAGCTCGAACTCGAAGACGAGGAGCGACGGAACCTTCCGGAGCTGGCGGTTCTTCAGGAGGAGCGGCGTGTACTCGATCGCGAGGACCATCAGGTAGCAGGTGATGCAGAAGGTCACCTCGGTCAGCATTGAGTGGATGTTTGGGTGCCAGAAGGTGAACCAGGCGCGGAGCGGCTGGCCGACATCGATCATCAGGATCGCCACGGCGCCGCTGTAGCAGACGAAGCCGATGACGACGGCACTGTTGATGACTGCCTTCATCTCCGTTCGCCTTAGGACATAGAGGAGGAAGCCGGTGAAGAAGGCGCCAGCGCCAAGCGCGATGATGGTCAGGTCGAGGTAGATCCAGAGGCCGAACGCGAACCGGTTGTCCATGTTCGTCTGGTTGAGGCCGCGGTAGAGGCAGAGCCAGGCGCCGTAGAGGCCGAATCCGAGGACGACGACCCACGGGGCCATCGCCAGGAGGAACTTCGGCAGGGGGGCGCGGCGGACGCCGCGCGCCATCAGCTTGCCGTCGACGGTTTTCAGGGGCTCGATGATCTTCGTGTTGATCAGCGTGCCGCTCACGAGGCTGTCCATGGTGCTAGCCACGGTGCTCCTCCTTCCCGTTGCGCGGCAGGGCGCCGTCGGCCATCTGGCGGATCCACGGCCTGGCCGACCGGTAGATCACCTTCGGGTCTGTCCCGAGCTTCTCGAGGAGACGGAAGGTCCCTTTGCCCTCCGCTGCCTTTGCCACATCGCTCGTGGGGTCGTCGAGGTCGCCGAAGAGGAAGGCGGAGGTGGGGCAGGCCTCAACGCAGGCGGGGAGATAGTCGCCCGGAGACTCCTCTCTTGATCCCGCCGCGGCCGCCTTCGCCCGAGCCGCCTGGAGCCGGTGGAAGCAGAAGTTGCACTTCTCGACAACCCCGCGTGTCCGCGTCGACACGTCGGGGTTGAGCGACTCCTTCATGCCGGCGGGCCAGGCCGGGTCCCACCAGTTGAAGGAGCGGGCATGGTAGGGGCAGGCCGCCATGCAGTAGCGGCAGCCGAGGCAGCGGACCGGGATCTGGCCGACGATGCCGGAGCTCCGATCGATCTCCACGGCGTTCTGCGGGCAGACCGAGACGCAGGGGGTCTTGGCGCCGCACTGCTGGCAGGGGACCGGGACGAAGGCGGTCCGCGTCTCGGGGAGCGGCTGGCCGTCGTTCATCCGGTAGACCCGGAGCCACGAGATCCCGGTCCGCTCGTTCGCGGCCGGATCGCCGGGCGGGACGTTGTTCTCTACGGCGCAGGCGACCATGCAGGCGCCGCAGCCGGTGCATCGGTCGAGGTCAATGACCATGCCGTACCGATGGGTTTCTCCGTCGACGAGCTTCTTGGCGCTCTTCACGTCATACCTCCCGGATCGCCACCGGCGTGGAGCGCCGCGCCGCACCGGTGGCACGCAGCAGCGACTCGCGGCCTAGCTTCCCGAGGATCGTGGGCTCGGGAGCCGCCCCGGTCGCGCCGACGTAGCCCTCGGGTTCGAGGAACGCGCCGGCGTCACCCTGTCGCTCGGGCCGGCCGAGGGTTGCCACGGCAGCGAGGCTGGCCACCTCCTGGTGCGTGGGCGGCAGGAGGGTGAAGCGAAGGAGCGGCGTCGGAGTGGAGAGCGGGTCGTCGATCCACGCACCGCCCTCCGACAGCTTCTCGTAAAGCCCGTTGGGACCGCCCGCGTCGGCGACTGCCATGAGGGCCCCGCCGGGGACGAAGACCTTGCCGCGTCCGGCTGCCACGATCGCCGCCGCGCGCCGCTTGAGGAGAGCCTCGGCACCTTCTGGAGCCGGGGCTGTGTTGCCCAGAGCGGTGGCCAGCCGGGATAGAAAGACGGCTGGAGCCATCGCGTTCTCGGGCGGAGCGACGAGGGGAAGGGCGAGGCCCCAGGAGGCTACGGGCGCTCCGGCCGGGGGCAGCACCTCGGCGAGGAGCTCGAGCGGTGCGGGCGAGGGAACGGCCCAGCTCGCGTGGAGGGAAAGACCGGTGAGCCAGGGGGAGAGGGAGACGACGGTCGCCGTCTTCGCCAGCTTCGAGGCGATGAGCGTCCACGAAACGGTCTCGGCCATACCATCGATGACGAGGACTCCGACCGAACCGTCGGCCAGCTCCGTGAGCGGGACCTCGGTGGCGAGCGAGCCTTCGAGAGTCGGAGAGGGAAGCTCGTGGCGGCCGACGACACTTCCGTTGGGTCCCGCGTTTCCGAGGAGGAGGTTCAGCGCGGCGATCGCGCTCTCTTCCTCGGGTCCGAGCGGCTCGGTTCCGGGCGCTCCTGAGCCGATCGCTAGGGACGATCCCTCCGCCATCTCGTGTGCGAGCGAGCGGAGGGCGCTGGCGGGAATCCCGGAGATCCGTTCCGCCGCGCTCGGCTCGAACGGGGCAACGAAGGTGCGGAAGGAAGCGTCGAGGTCGCGAGCTCGCCTCGCCACCTCGGGAGCCACGAGCCCATCGGTGACGAGGACGTGGGCGAGGCCGAGCGCCACCGCCGCCTCGGTCCCGGGGCGGATCGGAAGCCAGCGGTCGGCGCACTCGGCGGTGGGGGAGCGGTGCGCCTCGATCTGGACGAGGCGCAGGCTCCCCTGGTTCTGCCGCGTGACGAGGACCGGGACGGTGCCCGGCGTTCCCCACCCTTCCCGGAGGGGCGCGCCGAAGCTGACGATCGTGCGGGGCTTGTCGAGGTCGATCCCGAGCGGTCCCACTGCACCTTCTGCCCCTTCCAGCCGAATCCGCATCGCCTCGAAGGTCGAGGCTTCCCGGGACGCCGGGACGACGTGAAGGGCGCCAGGGATACCGGCGAGGGGGCGCCGGCACTCGAGCGAGGCCATCCTGCCGGGACGGAGGTCGAGGACTGCGAGAGGGACCTTAGCCGCGGTGCGCGCCGAGCGGACCGCATCGGCCACCGACGCGATCACGGCATCGGCCATCCTTGAAGTTGCCTCGACTCCGCCCTTCCTGCGAGCGATCTGTGCGGGCCCCGTCAGCCTGAGCGGGTGGCGCATGAGGTGATGGAGGGCGAATCCGGTGGGGCAGAGCGCCCCATGGGTGACCGGGTGTCCTGCCACACCGGTCAGCGAGACAGGAACGGCGGGCATTCCGACGCAACGGGCACGGAGGGCGCAGCCGGCCGGGCAGAGGGTGCAGGCCGAGAAGCGGGTGGTGATGTCGCCGCGGAGCGTCTCGGGAGCGAAGCGTGAGCGCTGGGTCCAGATCGCGCTGTCGCCCAGGAGCTTCCACGGGACCGGGGAGAGGACGAGCCCGGCGGCCGAGCCGGTGGCGGCGAAGAGAACGTCGCGGCGCGTGAAGCTAAGACGCATGCTGTCCCTCCTCACTTGTGGCACGCGAGGCAGCTGGACGATTGGCCCCGCTCGGCGTGGCATCGGATGCAATCGTTCATCTTCATCCCCTCCCAGGGGCGGCGAAAGGCTCGAGTGATGCGAGGGCCCCAGATATCACGGCTGTAGCCGCTGATCCGGTTGACCTGCCAGGCTCGGAGCGTGTCGGTCGTCCCGTGCGGGCCGTGACACCGCTCGCAGGGGACCTTCTTGCCGATATGTACCGCGTGCGGGAAGTGGACGTTGTCCGGCTGGCGAGAGTAGACGAGCCACGGGACCTCTTGGCCCTTGTTCAAATAGTCGTCGACAAACCGCTTCTCGTCGGCGGTGGTTCCGATCGGCTGCGCGTGGCAGCCGGCGCACTTCTCGAGCCGGGGGATGCCGGTGAACCGTCCGTCGGGGCCGAGGGCGTGGCAGTCGGCGCACGCCATCCCACCCTTCTCGCCGGTATGGACCTTGTGGCTGAAGGAGAGGGGCTGCTCGACCCGTTTGTATAGGAGGCGTGGAAAGCCGAGCCAGCCCACCACAAGGGCGGGGGTGAGGCCGGCGACGAAGGCGAAAGAGCGGGACGTCACGGGTGAACCTCCCTGGCGGGCCGCAGGAGACCCGCCTCGGAAGAGAAGAACGAGTCGAAGAGACGCATGGTCTCCTCTCGCGTCAGGTGCTTCGGAAGGCCGCCCGCGAACGTCCCGCCGTCGGCCATGAACCGGAGTCCGTCCGGGTCCGGCCGCGACGCGAGGTCGTGGACGACGTGATTGAGCCGAGAGACCTCCTCGTGGATCCATCCGGCGGCCTCGGGGCCCGGCAGAAGGGGTAAGGAAGGGGCGGGCTCGGCCCCGGACTGCGGCTTCTTCGGCCCCTCTTCCGGCAGGGTTCCTTCGAACAGCCAGCCGTTCCCGTACGGGTCGGAGACAAGCCGGTCGGGGTGGACGCGGAGCGTGGAGTTCGCGGAGGTGATCCGGATCGCTTTCGGGAAGAGGAGCGGGAGATCGACCCCGCGGACGGAGAGGCGGGCCGACGGGCGGACGGTTCCCCTCGTCGTGAGGAACGTGACCTCGTCGCACTCCCCCAGGACGCGCGCGAGGAAAGCGTCCACTCCGACGTGGCA
>CALFNC010000346.1 GCA_937902605.1 uncultured Acidobacteriota bacterium
CGGCCGTCAGGATGACCGCCCCCATCGCCTGCCCGGCCCCGAAGGCCGACGCCACGACGTCCCGGATCGTCAGGCTGGCTCCCGCCCCGAGCGGGTAGTCCCGCGGCGTCAGCCCCGAAGGTGCGAACGAGAGTGTCACGGTCGTGGACACGCTCCCCCCATTCATCACCACGAGGTCCGAGACGTAGTTCGTCCCGTTCAGGCCGCCCGCCTTCACGATCCCGGGAACCGTGATGGTGTGGACGGCTCCGAAGACCGGGCCTGACAGAAGCAGGGCGATCGCGGCGAGAACGAGGCGAGCAGCGCGGTGAGCCATCAGCAGTCCTCCCTTTTCCTCTAACGCGTAAAGGAGAGCCGGTTCGGGTCGGGACCGCCTCGGGCCTTCGCTTGACCTGGTCGGAGGGATCTCCTAGGCTTTGGACAGGACAGACCAACGGGATGGCCGACGGCGCCGGGTATCGCAGTGGAGGTGCGGCTTCCTCCGGGGATGTCACGCGCCTCCTCGTCCAGTGGAGCCGGGGCGACGAGGGAGCCCTCGACACCCTGCTGCCGCTCGTCTACTCGGAGCTGCGGGAGATGGCCCACCGGTATTTGGCCCGGGAGAGGCGCGACCACACCCTCCAGCCGACAGCCGTCGTCCACGAGGCGTTCCTCCGGCTGGTCAAACAGCGCCGCGTCGACTGGAAGAGCAGATCCCACTTCTTCGCCGTGGCGGCCCAGTCGATGAGGCGGATCCTGGTCGACCACGCGCGGGCCCGGGCGGCCGACAAGAGGGGTGGCGGACAGACCCTGATCCCTCTCGACGCCTCGTCCCGCGGGCAGGCCCCGAGGGCCGTCGACCTGATAGCCCTGGACGACGCCCTCGGCGAGCTGGAAAAGCTCGACAGGACGAAGGCCAGTGTTGTCGAGATGCGCTTCTTCAGCGGCCTCACGATCGACGAAACGGCCGAGGCGCTCGGGTCCTCCCCTTCCACCGTCAAGCGTGACTGGACCTTCGCCCGCGCCTTTCTCTACCGGGAGCTGACACGGACAGGAGCCTGAGCCCCTCCGCCTGGCAACGCGTCCGGGAGCTGTTCGACGCGGCGCATGGCCTCCCGGACGGCGAGCGGACGGCGTTTCTCGAAGGCGAATGCCAGGACGATCCGTCTCTACGGGCCGAGGTCGAGTCGCTCCTCGTGGCCTCGAGCGACGCGGGGAGCTTCCTCGAGGAGCCCGCCCTCCAGCTCGTCTCATCCCCCGCGGCCGCGAGCGAGCGGGCCGAACCGGCCGGCCCGGCCCGCCGGATTGGAGCCTGGCAGCTGCTTCGGGAGGTCGGGCACGGCGGCATGGGGACCGTTTTCCTGGCCGAGAGGGCCGATCGCGACTTCGAGATGCGGGTTGCCTTAAAGGTCATCAACCGCGGCATGGACACCGACACGATCATCCGCCGCTTCCGGACGGAAAGGCGGATTCTCGCCGGGCTCGAGCATCCCGGAATCGCAAGGCTCATCGACGGCGGGACCACGGACGACGGTCTCCCCTTTTTCGTCCTCGAGTACGTGGAGGGAAAGCCGATCGACGCCTGGTGCGATACCCGGCGGCTCGGTGTCCGGGCCCGGCTCGAGCTGTTCCGGAAGGTCTGCGCGGCCGTCGCCTTCGCCCACCAGAGCCTCGTCGTCCACCGCGATCTGAAGCCGGGGAACATTCTCGTCACGGAGGACGGAGAGCCGAAGCTTCTCGATTTCGGCCTCGCGACGTTCCTCGGCCCCGACCCGCGCGAGTCGCGGGACCAGACTGTCTCCGCCGCCAAGCTTCTGACGCCAGGCTACGCCAGCCCCGAGCAGGTCCGGGGAGAGCGGATCACCACCGCCACGGACGTCTACTCCCTCGGGGTCCTTCTCTACGCGCTCCTTTCGGGCAGACGCCCCTACGAAGCCCCCGAGGACTCTCCGGAGGAGCTCGCCCGCGTCGTCTGCGGCCAGGATCCGGAAAGGCCGAGCGCCGAAGCCCTGCGCCCCAGGAAAGGTCCGCCGACCGGCGAGGAGCTGGCGGCGAGGCGAGGGACTTCCCTCCGCGGGCTGGCCCGCCAGCTGGAAGGGGACCTCGACACGATCGTCCTGAAGGCGCTGCGGAAGGAACCCGCGCGCCGATACGCCTCCGTCGAGCGGCTCTCCGAGGACATTCGCCGGCACCTCGACGGCCGTCCCGTGACCGCCCGGGCCGACTCGTTCTGGTACCGGAACGGGAAGTTCCTTCTCCGGAACCGGCTTGCCGTGACGGCCATCGGGTTGATTGGATTAGCCAGATCGGAAGAGCGTCGTGTAGGGAAAGAGTGTAGATCT
>CALFNC010000347.1 GCA_937902605.1 uncultured Acidobacteriota bacterium
ATCGTCGTGGATGACATCATCGACACGGCCGGGACGCTCATCAATACGGTCCAGGCCTTGAAGAACGCCGGGGCCGAGCGGGTGTTCGCCGGGTGCGTCCACGCGGTCCTCTCCGGCCCCGCCCTCGAGCGAATCAACGGCAGCCCGATCGAACGGATCTTCTGTACGAACACGATGCCCCTCGAGGAGAAGCTCGTCCGGTGCCCCATCCTCGTCCCCCTCTCCATCGCGCCGCTCCTCGCGGAGGCGATCCACCGTATCCACCAGGGGGCGTCGGTATCGTCCCTGTTCGTCTGACCCACTGTTGAACGGACCGGGCGCCTCGGGACAGTCCCGGGACCGCCCGCCCGAAAGAAAGGACACCATGCTCCAGGACAATATCCTCGTCGAAGTCGAGAAGAGGTTGGAGACCGGCAAGAACGCATGCTACCGGTACCGCGCGGCCGACCAGATCCCCGCTGTGCTCTACGGAGGCGGGGCCGGAATGGAGACCCTCTCCCTCGTCGTCCCCCGGAAGACGCTCGTCACGCTCCTCCGGAAGGGGCTCCACGAGAACGCGATCTTCCAGCTCCAGCTCAAGGGAACGGACCAGCTGCGCCACGTCATGATCCGCGACTTGACGCTCGATCCCATCACGCGGGCGCTCCTCCACGTCGACTTCGTCCGCATCCTCCTCGACAAGAAGCTCCGCGTGAAGGCTTCGGTCGAGATCACGGGCATCCCGAACGGGGTCAAGAACGAGGGCGGCGTCCTTAACGTCGTCACGCACCAGCTGCTCGTCGAGTGCCTCCCGGCCGACATCCCGCACTCGGTGGTCGTCGATGTGACCCACCTGAACGTCCACGACACCCTGCGCGCCTCCGACATCTTGTTCGGCGACAAGGTGAAGACCCTGGAGGCGCCGGACCGCGTGATCGTCCACGTCGGCTACGCGAGGGCCGAGGAGGTCGCCGCCGTCGTTGCCACGACCGAGGTCGCCCCGGCCACCACCGAGCCCGAAGTGATCAAGAGGGGCAAGAAGGAAGAAGAGGGCGCGGCCGATGGGAAGGCTGAGAAGGCCGAGAAGCCCGCGAAGGCCGAGAAGCCCGCGAAGGCCGAGAAGGCCGAGAAGAAGGAGAAGAAATAACCTCCGGCCTCTTCCTCGTGGCGGGCCTTGGGAACCCGGGCGACCGGTACACCGGGACCCGCCACAACGCCGGCTTCGAAGTCATCGACGCCTTCGCGCGAACGGCCCCCGGAGGAGCCGTTCGAGTGGACCGTCTGGACTGCCGCGCCCTGACCGGCCGGCTTCGGGTCGGCGAGAGCCCCGTTCTTCTCGCCAAGCCTCAGACGTACATGAACTGCTCGGGAGAGTCGGTCAAGGGGTTGCTCACCCGGTATGAGGTCCCGCTGGAGCGCATGCTGGTCGTCGTGGACGACACGGCGCTTCCGGTCGGGCGGATCCGGATCCGAGCCTCGGGGTCGTCGGGAGGGCAGAAGGGGCTTCAGAACGTCATCGACTGTCTCAGCACGAATGCCTTCCCGCGTCTGAGGCTCGGGGTGGCCGGGGCGCATCTCTCTCAAACAGAAGATCTTGCAGACTACGTCCTGGCTCGATTCAGCAAGGCCGAGAGGTCCCTTTTCGACGGGGCCGTGGAAACCGCCTGCACCGCCATCGCGTCCTTCTTGACCTCGGGGCTGGAAACCGCTATGAATACGTTCAATCGTCCGTCGGAGGAGTCTCCGGCGGAGCAGTCGTAACTTAAGTGAAACCTTGGCTCCGCCAGAGGGCGGCGCCTCGCAGAGTGACAAGAGTCACAGAAGTCACCTGCGATCCAGAAGGAGGAATCCCTTGGCTTCTCAGCGTCTATACGACCTCGTCTTCCTCGTCGTTCCGGAAAAGGACGAGCAGGAGACCGCCGCGATCGTCGACGAGTTTCGGAAGCTCCTCGTCGAACAAGGCGCGACCATCGACAAGGACGAGTCGATGGGCCGCCGGCGGCTGGCCTACGCCATCAAGAAAAGGAACGACGCGACCTACCACAACTTCCTCTTCCGCGCTGACTCCAAGGCCGTCGCCGAGGTCCAGCGGAAGATGAGGCTTTCCGAGAGCATCCTCCGCTTCCTCACGGTCCGAGTGGACGAGGAGATGAAGCACGGACAGAAGGTGGCCCGGAACACGAAGGTCCGCACCCCGAGGTCGATCCCCGGGTCCGAGGGAGGTATGTCGTACTCTCCTCCGGCCCCTCACGCCCCGGTCCCGCACGTGCCGGAAGCCGCCATGCCGGAAGCCGCTACGCCGGAAGCCGCTACGCCGGAAGCCGGCAAGGCGGGGGAGTAAGCCATGATGAAGAAAGGTTCCGGTTCGATGAGCGGGAATTCCGCCCGTAAGCCCGCCAAGAAGAAGTTCTTCGTCCGCCGCAAGCGGGTCTGTAAGTTCACGGTCGAGAAGATCGGGTACATCGACTTCAAGGACGGGAAGCTCCTGTCGAGCTTCATCCCCGAACGGGCGAAGATCCTTCCTCGCCGGATCAGCGGGACGTCGGCCTTCTACCAGAGGAAGCTCGCGACGGCGATCAAGAGGGCGCGGTACCTGGCTCTGCTCCCGTACGTGGCCGATTAGCACCCCGGCGCCCGTTCCGCCTCCCGCGCCGCCCCGACGGACCCTCCGTCTCGGCCTGTCGCTCGTACTCGGCCCCCTCTCGGCGGGGCTCTCAGCGGCCGTGTCGCTGCTCCTTCCGATCGCTGCGCCGGTCCTGATGCCGCTAGCGGCGGCCCGTCTGGCCAGGACCGGTGCGGCGCTCCGGGGAACCGGGGCCGCAGCTGTGGTGCTTTGCGCCCTTTCCGTCCCGTTCGCGATTCTGTTCGGGATGCTGGGCGGTTCGACCGGCAGCGTCCTCGCCCCGGCGATCGTCCTCACCTCGGCGGCCCTCCCGGCCCTCGCCCTCCTGGCGTCGGCTAGGGATGGGCGCCGCCTCGACCTCGTGTCGATCGTAGCGGGGGCGGTGACGGGAACCTGCGCCCTGGCCGTCCTTGTCGGTATCGGCCTGGCGAGCGGCCAGAGCGCTGGCGAGGTGTTGGCCCGACGGCTGGATTCCACGCTACCCGGGCTCCTCGCAACCTACCGCACGTCGGGTCTCAACGACGCCTCGGCGTCGGCCTTGCAGGGTCTGTTCGGGGCTTCGACCTGGCTGGTCCGGCACCAGCTCCCCGGCCTCGTCCTCCTCACGTCGTTTCTCTATGGCGCTCTCGTGACCTATCCGGTTGGGAGGATGGCGGGGGTCCCGCAGTGGAACGTGTCAGCCGTCCGGTTCCCCGAGTACCGGACTCCCTTGGCCGCCGTCCTCGTCTTCGTTCCCGCTGGGCTCCTAGCCGCCGTGGGTCCGGAGCCCGTCCGGGAGGCGGCTATCGACCTGCTCCTTCCCCTGTGCGCCTTGTTTTTCCTGCGCGGCCTCGCCATAATCCGCGCGTTTCTCGATCGGGGCGGGATTGGCCTCATCGGGCGGGCTCTCGTTTGGGCGCTCGTCCTCCAGATGCCGGTTCCGGTCGTCGTCGCTCTCGGGGGTCTCTTCGACGAGTTCTTCGGGTTCCGGGAGCGCTTTCTCAATCCGGCCGGGCCGGATGGTCGCGGCCGTTCAACGTGAGACGAGAATCCGTCAAAAAGGGGATCCCAGATGAAAGTCATCTTGACCGACGAAATCAAGGGACTCGGCCACCGCGGCGAGGTTGTGAACGTGGCGCCGGGCTACGCCCGCAACTTCCTTCTGCCCAAGGAGTTCGCCCTTCCCGCGACCGAGGGGAACAAGAAGAGGATCGAGCAGCAGAAGCTCCGGTACGACGCGAAGGTCTCCAAGGAGAAGGAGCAGGCGTCGGAGGTCGCACGCGCGATGGAGGGGATCACGCTGGTTCTCCGGAAGAAGGCCGGCGAGCACGACACCCTGTACGGGTCGGTGACGTCGTCCGAGCTAGCGGACGCGCTGGCGGCCAAGGGGGTCACGGTCGACAAGCGGCGGATCGACCTCGAGGAGCCAATCAAGCGCCTCGGAACGCACACGGTCCACGTCAGGCTCCACCGGGACGTCACCGTCGGGGTGACGGTCGAAGTCCAGGCTGCCCGCTGAGCGGTCAGCCGGGAGGCCCGCCTTCGGCCGACGCCTTGCCCGGAGGCGGGAGCTGCCCGGGAGCCGGAGGCGGGAGGCCCGGAAGCTCCACTCGGTCCCCCTTCGGCTCGCCGGCACGCGGGACGTACAAGGCCTTCTGGAGATAGCCGGGGAGATTCGAGACCGTGTGCGGGCGGTCGCCGCAGAGCTCGGTCGGCTCGGTCCCCTTGAGGAAGGCCATCAAGACCGGTTTCCCGCAGGACGGGATCGCCCGGTAGCCGGTCTTGAGGTCGACCGGGACGAAGACGACTCCCTGCGGGACGTCGTAGTCGTCGGTCTCGCGGACGAGACCTGCCCCTTTAAGCTTCCGAACGATCCGCATCCAGATCGGGAGAGCGGTATCCGCCCCGGTCGACTTGGGCCCCAGGGTCTTCTTCGCGTCGTGCCCGACCCAGACGCCGACCGTGTACTTCGGCGTCGACCCGACGAACCAGGCGTCGGTGTAGTCGTTCGTGGTCCCGGTCTTGCCGGCCAGCGGGAGCTTGAGGGAGGCGGCCGCGGCAGCCGTGCCACGCTGGGTCACACCCTTCAGCATTTCCAGCATCACATAGGCCGCGCCGGGGCTCGTCGCCTCCTTCGCTTCGGGCACGTTCTCCTCCAAGAGGACGCCGTCCGCGTCCCGGATCCGCTCAACGAGACGCGGGGTGAAAAAGAGCCCCTGGTTGGCGAAGACCGAGTAGGCCGCGGTCATCTCGAGCGGGGTCACCTCGAAGGCGCCCAGCGCAAGCGACGGGTAGGCGAGCAGGTTCTGCCGGATCCCGAGCCTCCGGGCCGTCTCGATGACCCGTTTCGTCCCGACCAGGAGGTCCACGCGGACGGCCGGCACGTTGATCGACTGCTCGAGCGCGTTCTGGTAAGTGACGATGCCGCTGTACTTCCTGTAGTAGTTCTGCGGCTGGTACGGGGGCTGGCGTGGGTCGATCACGATGGAGATCGGCGAATCGAGAACGGTGTCCGCCGGGGTGTATCCCTCCTCGACCGCCGTCAGGTAGACGAGCGGCTTGAAGGCCGAGCCGACCTGGCGTAGCGCCTGCACCGCCCGGTCGAACTTGGAGCGGCTGAAGTCGTACCCTCCCACCAGGGCGCGCACCGCCCCCGTGCCGTTCTCCAGGACGACGACCGCGCCCTCCAGCTGGGGCTCCTGCGAGACGAAGGTCTCCTTCTTCCCGTCGTCGGTCTCGGCTGTCTCGACCAGGACGAGGTCGCCTCGCCGAACGGCCTTCGCCGGGCTCGCGGCGCGAGTCCAACGAAACGCAGTCGCGGGGAGCGAGAACGTCCTCCGGCCGACCCGGACCTCGGCCCCGCTCTTCGAGGGTGACAGGACGACCGCGACCTCTACGTCGGGACCGTTCTCCTCGCCGGCACGCTCGTCCCACGAAGGGTCCCGGTAGCTATCGGGATCGACCCCTTCGTCTACGAGGTTCCTCGGCCTCCGGAACCCGGACCGCCGGTCGTGTTTCCGGAGCCCCCAGCGGAGCGCCTCCTCGGCCCACGCCTCGATCCTGGGGTCCATCGTCGAGTCGACCCGAAGGCCTTGCCGGTAGAGGCCGCGGCTCCCGTACTTCTTCTCGAGGTACTGGCGAACCTCCTCGCAGAAGTAGGGGCCCACGGTCGACTCGTGGCTCGCGCGGGCGAGGACCATGGGCGCGGCCGCCGCCCGGGTCCGGGCCTCAGCGTCGATGAAGCCCTCCTCGGCCATCCGGCGGAGGACGAGGTCGCGGCGCTGGCGGGCCGCGTCGGGATTGCGAACGGGAGAGTAGTACTCCGGACGCTGGATCAGGCCGGCCAGGAGGGCGGCCTCCGGTAGGGTCAGCTGCTTCGCCGGGTGCCCGAAGTACCAGGTCGACGCCGCTTCCACTCCGTAGTTCCCGTGCCCAAAGTAGATCTGATTGAGGTACATAGTCAGGATCTGGTCTTTCGAGTAGCCCTTCTCGATCTCGATCGTCAGGAAGACCTCGTTGATCTTCCGGAGGAACGACTTCTCGGGGGTCAGGAACACGGAGCGGGCCAGCTGCTGCGTCAGTGTGGAGGCGCCCTGGGCGAGGCGCCGGGTCGCCAGGTCCTTCAGGGCCGCTCCGCCGATCCGGATCAGGTCGATCCCTCCGTGCTCGTAGAACCGGGCGTCTTCGGCGGCGAGGACGGCCTTCACCATCGCGTCCGGGATCTGGGTCCGGTCCACCAGGAATCGGCGCTCGATCGCGTATCGGGCGACCGTCGACCCGCTCACGCCCCGGATCTCCGTCACGATATCGGGACGGTACGAGGCCAGCTCGGAGACCCTGGGGACCTGGATGAGGCGGGACATCGTGTAGCCCGCGGCAACCCCGAGGCCGGCCGTCAGAGCTACCGGGAGCAGAAGAACGAGGACCGCGGCGGCACGTCGGCCATGCACGAATCTCATTCTCGCACGCGTCGTTGATGCCCCGCGCCGCGTCAGCTATCGTTCCATGAGCCTCGCTCCGCGGCAGGCGAGAAGGAGATCCCGATGACGACCGGACCCGACTCCAGCATTCCAGACCCGACCGTCACGCACCCGCCGGTGGCAGCCGCCGGAGGGAATTCGGGCGTCCTGAAGTGGAGCCTCGTCGGGTGCACCCTCGTCTCTGCCGTTCTGATCGTCTCGCTCGTCGTCCTCGGAATGAAGGCGAGGTCGATCCTGGTCTGGGCGCTGGCCCGTGTGGAGGACCAGGTGATGGCGGGGAGCGCGCCGGAGGTGACCCCTGCCGAGCGGCAGGCGTTCCGGGACGCGTTCGCCCGGTTCGTCGACCGGGCCAAGAGCGGAAAGGTGCCGCCGGACGAGATCAGGGCCTTCCAGAAGAAGGTCGTGGAGGCGATGGCCGACGGGAAGATCACCCCCGAGGAGCTGCGGGCCCTCGCTGCCGCGGCCGGTCCGAAGACGGGGCCCTGAAGCCCCATGCCGGATCTGAAGGTCGTTTCCCCGTTCTCGCCGCAGGGAGACCAGCCGCAGGCGATCGAGGCGCTGTCCAAGGGGCTCCGGGACGGCCGGGCCCACCAGGTGCTGCTCGGTGTGACCGGGTCGGGGAAGACCTTCACGATGGCGAAGGTGATCGAGGCGGTGAACCGCCCGACGCTCGTCCTCTCGCACAACAAAACGCTGGCCGCTCAGCTCTACCAGGAGTTTCGCAGCTTCTTCCCCGGCAACCGGGTGGAGTACTTCGTCTCCTACTACGACTACTACCAGCCGGAGGCGTACGTTCCCCAATCGGACACCTATATAGAGAAGGAAACGCAGGTCAACGAGGAGATCGACAAGATGCGGATCTCGGCGACGACGGCGCTGTTCGAGCGCCGCGACGTCGTGATCGTCGCGTCGGTGTCGTGCATCTACGGCCTCGGGAGCCCGGAGTCGTTCGGGAAGATGGCGGTGACGTTCGAGACCGGCGCCCGGTTCGGGATGACCTGGTACCTCCGGCGGCTGGTGGACGCGCAGTACGAGCGGACGAACCTCGATCTCGAGCGCGGGAAGTTCCGGGTCCGCGGGGACCTCCTCGAGGTCATCCCGTCGTACGAGGAGTCGGGGCTGCGGGTCGAGTTCTTCGGCGACGAGATCGAGAGGATCAGCCGCTTCGAGGTCGTGACAGGCAAACGGATCGAGACGATCGGGAAGTTCGACCTCTACCCGAAGTCGCACTACGTCACGCCGGAGGAGGTCCGGCAGCGGGCGCTCGGCTCGATCGAGGCCGAGCTGGTGATCCGGGTCGCCGAGCTGGAAGGGCAGAACAAGCTCCTCGAGGCGCAGCGGATCGAGCAGCGTACGCGGTTCGATCTGGAGATGATCCGGGAGATCGGCTACTGCTCCGGGATCGAGAACTACTCGCGGCACCTCTCCGGCCGAGTCCAGGGGGAGCCGCCACCGACGCTTCTCGACTACTTCCCGTCCGACTTCCTCACGATCATCGACGAGAGCCACCAGACGATCCCGCAGGTCCGGGCGATGTACAACGGCGACCAGGCCCGGAAGAAGACCCTCGTGGAGTTCGGGTTCCGGCTTCCCTCGGCGCTCGACAACCGTCCGCTGAAGTTCGAGGAGTGGCTCGAACGGGTCGGCCAGAGGATCTACGTCTCGGCGACGCCGGCTCCGTACGAGCTGGAGGTGGCCGGGGGAGAGGTGGTCGAGCAGGTGATCCGGC
>CALFNC010000348.1 GCA_937902605.1 uncultured Acidobacteriota bacterium
GGCGTGTACCGCGTCGCGCGGGCCGGCACCGTGGAGGGGTCGCAGTCGCCCATCAGGACCGAGCGGTTCTTCCGGAACGCGGCTTCACGCGCCGCGTCGCCGGGGAAAAAGCGGGCCACGTCCTCCGCGCGGTCGATCCGGTTCATCCCGACGTCCACGACGATCGCCCCCTCCTTCACGTAGTCGCCGGTCACGAGGCCGGCGCGGCCGATGGCGGCCACCAGGAGGTCGGCCTCGCGGCACACGCCCGGAAGGTCGCGGGTTTTCGAGTGGGCGATCGTGACCGTGCAATTCGAGGCGAGGAGGAGCGACGCCATCGGCTTGCCTACGATGTCGCTCCGGCCGACGACCACCGCCCGCAGCCCCTGGAGGGCGATGCCTTCCCTCCGCAGTAGCTCCATGATCCCGGCGGGAGTACACGGAACCGGCGCCGGCTTTCCCTGGACGAGCCGCCCCGTGTTGAACGGGTGGAAGCCGTCCGCGTCCTTCTTCGGGTCGACTGCCTCGAGGACCTTCTGCGTCGAGATCCCCTTCGGCAGTGGCAGCTGGATGAGGATCCCGTCGACCGAATCGTCCCGGTTCAAGATATCGATCGTCTTCAGCAGCGCGGCCTCGGTCAGTGTCGGGAATCGGAATGTCTGCTCGCGGATGCCCGCCTCCCTCGCCGCCGTCTCCTTCCCGCGGACGTAGACGCCGCTCGCCGGATCGTCGCCGACCAGGACGACCGCCAGGCCCGGCGCGTGGCCGTCCTCGGTGAGGCGCGCGGCTTCCTTGGCCGCTTCCGCGCGGATCTCGGCGGCCACCCGTTTCCCATCCAGGATCTTCGAGGGAGGCATCGTGGTCCTGGTGGTCATCGTTTCCCCTTTCGCGCCAGGTGGATCACCGCGATCCCGAAGGAGAGGGGGTGGATCTCCACCGCGGCGAACCCGGCATCTCTCAGCTTCTCCGCCAGCGTCTCCGGGGACGGCCAGCGGGACATCGACTCGGGAAGATACCGGTAAGCCCCCCCGTCGCGCGAGATCAGGCCGCCGACGAGCGGGAGAACGTATTTGAGGTAGAGGACGACCAGCGGCCGGAACGGCCCGACCGGCTCCGGGGCGAACTCCAGGATCAGGAATCGTCCTCCCGGCTTCAGGACCCGGTGGGCCTCCGCCAGCCCCCTCTCCAAGCTCTCGAAGTTCCTCACGCCGAACGCCGCGGCTGCGCCGTCGAACGTGGCATCCGGGAAGGGGAGGCGCAGACCGTCGGCGGTGGCCTCCGGGATCGGCGCGGCGACCGCCCGGATCTTCCGCTGTCCCAGGGCCAGCATCTCGAACGTGAAGTCGGCCGCGACGACCCGCGACGCCCCGCCCGACGTCCGATGGAGCTGGAGGGCCAGGTCACAGGTGCCAGAGCAGAGGTCGAGCAGCCGCTCGCCGGGGCGGATCTCGAGGATAGCCGCAGCCTTCCGGCGCCACGCCACGTCGGCCCCCCCCGACAGCAGTCGGTTCAGGAGGTCGTATCGCGGCGCGATCGACGCGAACATCGAACGGATCTTCGCCGCCGACTTGTCGAGGCCCTCGCCCACGCGCGGAGCGTAGCAGGACGGGGAGGACGGGCGCCCCAGTCAGGCGGGGCAGGCGGGCGGTGCCGGGGCCTCCTTCCGGGCGCGTAGGTCCGGACGATTTCGCTTGAATTCCCACCAGGCGGTCGGAGAATCGAGGCATCGACCCCGGATAGAGATCGATTCACGGTCGGATACTGGTTCACGTTGGTCATCCCGGAAGGCTTACAACCCTGTCTCGTGGGCGACGGAATGGTGTCTCGGAAAGCGCTTCGAAGCTGTACACCCACGGGCGCGGAGTGCGGGCTTTTTCCGAAACGGCCGCACCCCTCGTTGGCGCGGCGTTTTTCAGAAGTCGGCGGGGCTTCTCACCGCCAGCCCAGGCCGATTGAGCACGTGGGTGTAGATCTGCGTCGTCGACACGTCCGAGTGGCCGAGAAGCTCCTGGAGCGTCCGGATGTCCTGGCCGGCCTCGAGAAGGTGCGTGGCAAAGGAGTGCCGAAGCGTACGATCTCTTCCAGGGGCCGTCGAAGCGCCTCGCCGAAGAAGAACGTGAGCGCGCACAGAGCCTGGTTCTGCGTGCTGGCGGAAATCTTGCGGACGGTGGCGAGGTACTCGAGATAAGCCCTGACGTCCGCGGCCCCCAGCTCGTCCGGGGACCGGTATCCTCGAAACCCGATCAGGCGAGAAAGCCAGCTCGCATAGGCCTCCTCGGTGCGGATCGAGTAGTGCCTCGTGCGGATCTCGGCGCGCAGCCGTTCGAAATGCTGGGGGAACCGGCGGAGCGCTTCCTGTCCGGCATCGGCATCGGCGAACGGAACATCGTCCGTGCGCTCCGCTCCGTCGCCTCCTGCCGCCGGCATGGCCGACCCGGCGCCGGTCGCAAGGCCCTTCCGGAAACCGAGATCGGGCTGCGACCAGCGGCTCCAGGGGAATTGGTAGGCCCAGTCCAGCCTGAGCAGGTCCAAACAGAGGAAGCGCACCGTGCGCGCCATCTGGGCGATCTGCCATTCCTCCATGTCCGCGCGGGCCG
>CALFNC010000349.1 GCA_937902605.1 uncultured Acidobacteriota bacterium
CTCCAGGCGCTTGAGGTCCTCCGAGCGCCGGTCGAGGACGCGGCCCGTCAGCTCCTTGACGAACTCTTCGGCCAGATCCATGAGCCCGTCGATCTCGAGGAACGCGACCTCCGGCTCGACCATCCAGAACTCCCGGAGGTGGCGCCGGGTCTTCGACTTCTCGGCCCGGAACGTCGGCCCGAAGCAGTAGACCTTCCCGAGCGCGGCGCAGGCCGGCTCCAGGTAGAGCTGTCCCGATTGCGACAGGTAGGCCTTCTCTTCCTCCGTGTACTGCGTCTCGAAGAGGTTCGACGTCCCCTCGCACGCGTTCGGCGTCAGGATCGGCGAGTCGATCCTCGTGTAGCCTCGCGTGTAGAAGAAGTCGTGGATCGCGCTTTCCACCTCGCTCCGGATCTTCATCGTCGCGACCTGCTTTGCCGACCGGAGCCAGAGGTGGCGCTGGGACATCAGGAAGTCGACCCCGTGCTCCTTGGGGGTGATCGGCCAGTCGTGGCAGAGGTCAAGGATGGTCACGCCGGAGGCGGCCAGCTCGACCTTCCCCTTCTCCTTCGGGTGCTCACGGACGATCCCTGTCACCTCGAGGGTCGACTCCTGGGTGACCTGGTCGGCGGCCTCCCAGACGGCGTCCGAGACCTCCGGGCGGTAGACGATCGCCTGGACGTAGCCGGAGCCATCCCGGAGGACGAGGAAACGAATCTTGCCGCCTGCCCGCTTGTTGTAGAGCCACCCCTTGAGCGTGACGGTCTCGCCCACGTGGTTTGGGAGCTCGGCGATGGACGGGGACACCTGGGTCTGGGTCGCGTCGGTCATGGAGGCGGGAATTTACTACTTTCCCATCCGGCTCCGGTACGACTGCAGGAAAACCATCGCCTGCGAGATCCGGAGAAGCCGGCGGCTCCTCTTCTGGGCCCCCTCGACATCGTCTGGAGGGACGACGACGGACCGAGCGTCCCGCGCCGCCTTCTCCAGCTCCTGCTGCAGGGCGGTCAGCTCCGCCGGCAGGAGCCTCTTCAGGGTCGCCTGGTTCAGGACCAGGAATCCGTCCGCGACCTCGCTCGCCGACTTCCAGGCTGGGGCCGCCACGCGGCGAGATTGGACCGGCGCGGGGCCCGCGTCAATCGGCGACCAGATGAGATTTGTTCTCTGTGCCAGAATCCTGTCGGACGGGCGGAGCGCCCGGTCCCCGCGACGTTGGAGGTGCCCGTGGCGTTTAACGGTGTCGATTTCCTGGGGATCGACGACATGCTCTCTGCGGACGAGCTCGCCGTCCGCGGGCTGGTCCGCGACTTCGTGGAGTCCGACGTGCTCCCGATCATCGAGGAGTGCGCGTGGGAAGGGCGTTTCCCACGTGAGCTCGTCCCGAAGATGGCCGCGCTCAACCTGTTCGGGGCGACCATCTCCGAGTATGGCCTCCCCGGCCTCGGGAACGTGGCGTACGGGTTGATCATGCAGGAGCTGGAGCGTGGCGACTCGGGCATCCGTTCGTTCGTGTCGGTCCAGTCGGCGCTCGTGATGTATCCGATTTACACCTATGGCTCGAAGGCTCAGAAGGACCGCTGGATCCCGCTCCTCGGAAAAGGGGAGGCGATCGGGTGCTTTGGCCTGACCGAGCCGGACTTCGGATCGAACCCAGGAGGCATGCGGACGGTCGCCCGGAAAGACGGCAGCTCCTGGGTCCTGAACGGCGCCAAGGCCTGGATCACGAACGGCTCCGTGGCCGACGTCGCCGTCGTCTGGGCGAAGGTGGACGGACCCGACGGGAAAGTCCACGGATTCCTCGTGGAGAAGGGGACGCCCGGGTTCACCACGTCTGAGCACCGGATGAAGATGTCCCTCCGCGCATCCGTCACCTCCCAGCTCGCCTTCGAGGACTGCCGAGTCCCCGCCGACGCCGTCCTCCCCGGAGTCGAGGGGCTCAAGGGTCCCCTCTCCTGTCTGAATCAGGCGCGCTACGGGATCGCCTGGGGCGGGATCGGCTCGGCGATGGCGACCTACACCTGCGCTCTCGAGTACGCCAAGAGCCGGAAGCAGTTCGGTGGCCGGCCGATCGCCTCCCACCAGATGGTCCAGGAGAAGCTCGCCTTCATGATCTCGGAGATCACGAAGGGACAGCTCCTGGCGCTCCGCCTCGGAAAGATGAAGGACGCCGGCACGCTGAAGCCCGAGCACGTCTCGATGGGGAAGCGGAACAACGTCTGGGTCGCACGGGAGTGCGCCCGCCTGGCCCGGGAGATCCTGGGGGCGAACGGCATCGTCGGCGAGTACCCGGTCTTCCGCCACCTCGCCAACATCGAGTCGGTCTTCACCTACGAAGGAACCCACGACATCCACACGCTCGTCCTCGGGCAGGCGGTGACCGGAATCCCTTCCTATAACCCGCCGGAAGTCTGACGCCGGGAATTCCCCCGCAGACCGCTAGAATGCGCCTCAGATGGCGATCACCGGAAATCTCCGGACGATGCAGTTGTCTGAGCTGCTTCAATGGCTCTCGATGGGCCAGAAGACGGGAACGCTGCTGGTCCATGGGAGGCCCGGGGAGAAGCGGATCTACTTCGACCAGGGACGCATCATCTCTTCCTCCTCCACGATAGAGCGGGAATACCTCGGCCATTTCCTCGTCGCGCACGGCTACATCACAGAGGAGGAGCTGACCCGCGCCATGGAGGTCCAGGAGGAGTCGAAGATCCTCCTGGGGAAGATCCTGGTGATGATCGGCGCGATCTCCGAGGAGGATCTCGCGGTGATCCTGAGGCTGAAGGTGGCCGAGACAATCTACGACATCTTCCTTTGGACTGAGGGGGCATTCGAGTTCGTCGACGGGAACCTCCCGAAGCTCCCGATGGTACCGATCTCCGTCGACGTCACCGGCCTCGTCATGGAAGGGCTTCGGCGATTCGACGAGTGGGCCCGAATCCGGACGCGGATCGGGTCGCACCGGGAGATCCCGGTAATCGTCGCCCCGATCGACCTCGAATCGCTGACCGAACGGGAGCGGCTCGTCCTCCGCACGATCGACGGAGCCTGGTCGCTCAGCGAGATCGCGCAGTCCACCCACAACTCCGATTTCTTCGTGGCCTCGTTCGTCTTCCACCTCCTCACCGACGGGAAGGCGGAGCTGATCGGGACCCGCCCTCCCGCACCCGATAGCGTAGAGCTGCCGGCCGATCCGCCGGAGGAGGCCCAGGAGTTTCCGTATGGGTCGGACGCGGTGCTCGACTCGGAGTTCAGCCTCCCGCTCCCGCCTCTGCCAGTCGCGGTGAAGGCGACTCCCGCGGCGAAACCGATTCCCGCTGACCTGGCCGCACCACCGGGCGGGCCGCTTCAGGCGGATTCGAGTGCCTCGTCGAAGACCCGCCCCGGGGATTTCACCCGGTTCTTGAGGCGTCCCGACTCGTCCTCGGCCATCGATCGCAAGAGGCGCGACCCCGGAGAGAGCGCCTCGTTCAAGGGCCTGATCGACCCCTCGTCGCCGCTGCGACCCGAGGCCTCCGAGCTGCCTCCGGCCGAGGAGGTCCCGCCGGCGGAAGTGCCGCGGATCCGGCAAGCCGCGGTACCGGTCTTGAACCACCCGATGGAAGAGCTCGTGGGGTATTCCTTCACGCCGAACGAGGCATTCATCCTCTCCCGCGTGAATGGGCTCTGGGACGTCCGGTCGATCGCGAAGATCAGCCCGTTCACCGAGACGGAGGTCCTCCGGGTCTTCCAGAAGCTGGAAGACGGCGGAGTGATCTCCTGGCGGTGACGGCCGGGCAGTCCGCCACGGCGAACCGGAGCGGCCATGCCGCAGCCTCTCCCGCGTAGCCGACGCCGACGCGGGGCCCCCGCATAGATCGGAAGAGCACACGTCTGAACTCCAGTCACGCCAATATCTCG
>CALFNC010000350.1 GCA_937902605.1 uncultured Acidobacteriota bacterium
CGAGCGAGGCCGCGTAGGTCTCGAAGGGGGCCGGCAGGTCCTCGGTCAGCTTGGCCTCGAGGACGGGTCCGAGCTGCTTCTCCGGGAGAAGGACGCACGCGACCGGCGACCGGAACGGGACGCCCCGGACCTTCTCGACGGCCTTCTGCGCCGCCTGGACGGCTGCCGGGAGGCGGTCGGAGAGGGAGAGCGGAGCCGCGTCGGTGCCCGGAGCGGCCTGGAGCGACAGCGGGGCGGTGAGGAGCAGAACCAACGCCGCCGCAGCCGGTGGACGGCCGAGGCGCCTTCCGCGTATCATCCGCTCATCTTCCGGCCGACTCTGGGATGTCGACATAGGGGCGCGAGCTTAGCAGGGGGCCCCTGACCCGGGGCCGACTCCGCGAACGAGATGACGAACGCTTCCACCGGAACCGGCCCCGTCGTTCTCTGGTTGTCGAGCCGGTTCGAGAATATCGAGCTGGTCTTGGCAGCGTTGGTGAACGTGTGCCACGAACGCGGCGTTTCCGAGGACGTGGAGCACTGGATCGGAATGGCGGTCCGCGAGGCCATCGCCAACGCGATCAAGCACGGGAACAAGCTGGACCCTTCCAAGAAGGTCTACGTCTCGCTCGACGAAGACGGCGACCGGCTGACGATCGTCGTCGGCGACGAAGGGGAGGGATTCGAGCCGGAGAAGGTCGCCGACCCCCTCACCCCCGAGAACACTCTGAAGACCTCCGGCCGGGGGATCTTCTACATCCGGTCGTTCATGGACGACCTGTCGTTCACGCGCGGCGAGAGCGGTGGGACGATCCTGACGATGAGCAAGAATCTCAAGCAGGAAAAGCCTTGAAGAAGGGAGAAAGATAGGGATGAAAACCAACATCGCGATCCGGACCGTGGGAGACGTGACCATCGTCGACTTGAAGGGGAAGATCACGATCGGCACCGGCGATCTCCAGATGCGAGAGGGGATCCGGCAGGTCCTCGCGAGCGGCGCCGAGAAAATCGTCGTCAACATGAAGGAGGTCACGACGATCGACTCGACGGGCATCGGCGAGCTGGTCGGCTGCTACAACGCGGCGATGAACCGCGGCGCGAAGCTGAAGCTGATGAACCTCCCCGCCAAGATCAGCGACGTGCTGACCGTGACGCAGCTGATCACCGTCTTCGACGTCTTCAACAGCGAGGCGGAGGCCCTGGCTAGCTTCTGAAGTGGATCGGAGAACCCGCGCCCGGTAGGGGCGCCGCCCCTCCTCGCGGATGCGCTTCCCACTCTCGACGAGCGCGGAGAGGTAGCCGCGAAGCGGCGCAGGGGCACCGGGATGGGTGCCCCTGAATAATGATGCCTGACCTGTCGTTCGAGAGGTAAGCGCCTTCGCGCTTACCTCTCGAACGACAGGTCGGCCCAGCGCACGGGGGGCGGGAGCAGGAAGGCCCGGGCCCCCCGCAGCGCCGGGTGGTGCAGGACGAAGCCCGGGTTGTGGAAGAGGAAGATCCCCGGGGCCTCGCTCTGGATGAGCCGGTTCAGATCCCGGTAGATCTGCTCCCTGAGCTGTCCGTCGGTGACCTGGGTCCCCTTCTCGACCATTCCGTCGACCGCGGGGCTCCGGAAGCCGAACTCGGCGACGTCGTCGGTCTTCGAGTAGAAGAGCGAGCTGAAGAAGGTGTCCGGGTCGGCGTAGTCAGCGAACCAGCGGGCCACCCGCAGGTGGGGGCTCTCGCCCCGTTTCCGCCGGGCCGCGATCTCCTCCCCCGGCACGATCTCGACGTCCACCTCGAGCCCCACTTTCCGGAGGTCGTCGGCGATGGCGGCGTTCAGGTTCAGCGGGTCGGCCGCGTCCCTGGGCGTGACCCAGGAGGTCAGCCTCGTCCCGGGCGGGACGCCCGCCTCGCCCAGGAGGGCGCGCGCGCGCTCGGGGTCGTAGCGATATGGGCGAAGCCCGGGGTCGTGGCCCACCAGGTGGGGCGGGAGGATCGAGGCCGCCGGGATCGTGAGGCCCGCGAAGAACCGCTGGTTGAGCCGTTGGCGGTCCACCGCGTGGTTGAGGGCCCGCCGCACCCGGACGTCGTCGAGCGGGGCCTTGTCGCATCGGAGGACGACGAACGAGGTGTGCAGCTGGACCGTCGAGTCGAGGTAGGCCTGCCACTCGGGGTCCTCGGAGAGGCGTGCGGCCTCCGGGTAGGGGACGTCCCACACGATGTCCAGCTCGCCCCGCATGAACCGTTCGAACACGCCAGCCTCCGAGTCCTCGCTGAGCTCCAGGTCGACGCCGTCGAGGGCGATGTGCGACCGGTCCCAGTAGCCCTCGAACCGGTCGAACCGGGCCTGCTTGCCGAAGACGATCTCCCTGGGAGCGAACGCCCCGGTACCGAATGGCCGGAGCCGGGCCCTTTCCCGGTCGAGGAGCGCGGGAGGCACGGTCGTGACGTCGGGGAGCGTCAGGAGCTGGAGGAAGAAGGGGAGCGGCCGCTCGAGTCGGAAGCGGACGGTCGTCGGGTCTGGCGTCTCGATCCCGGGGATGTCTGACCGGCGCCCCGCCCGGTACTCGCCGGCCCCTTCGATCACGTCGAAAAAGGCCGCCAGCGGCGCACCGAGCTCGGGAGACAAGTACCGCAGGAACGTCGTCCGGATGTCGGCCGACGTCATGAGCGACCCGTCGTGAAAACGGACTCCACGCCGAAGCGCGAACGAGTAGACCGTGCCGGTCGGGTCGATCTGCCAGCGCTCCGCCAGCTCCGGGACGATCCGGGTCCCGTCCCCGAACCGGACGAGACCCTCTCCCCATGTCTTCACCAGGACCGCCTGCGGAACGGTCCAGGAGAAGGCCGGGTCGAAGTCCTCGTCGCTGAGATAGCGGAGCGCGGCGCGGATGCGGCCACCCGGCTCGGGCGGGGCGAACTGGAAGACGCTGGCCCGGGCCTTCAGCATCAGCGCTTCCTGCTCGAGCGTGAGGGCCGTCTGGTTCATCGAGGTGGCCGCATAGGCGCTCTGTGCGCTCGCGAGCCGGATCCCCTCCATCGACCGGACGACCGCCGCCGACCCCTCGGCCAGCGTCGTCGTCGCGCGCGCGATGTCATCGACGGTGCGGGTGATCCCCTCCGTCGAGACGAGGAGGGCTCGGCTCCCGCCCGCCTGTTCATGCATCGCGCGAGAGAGCTGTTCGGTCAGCTCCCTCACCTTCTCCGCCCGGTCGCCGACCGAGCGAGCGGTCTCGAGCTGGGCTTGCGTCGCGCGGAAGATCCGGTCGACCTCCTCGGAGACGTGCATCGACGCGTCCGAGACGCGCCCCACGTCGAGCGCCTCCTTGGCGGTGGCGGCGGCGATCGTCTCCGACGTCTTCCTCGCCTCGGCGGCGAGGCGCTGGATGTCGTCGAGCGTGCCGTCGGCCGCCCGGGCCTGGTCGACGCCGACCTCCGTTCTCTCACGGGCCTCCGCCAGGAAGAAGCGGAGGTCCGCGACCCCTTTCTGGAGGGCCGAGACGAGCTCCCGCACCTCGTCGGTGGAGGCGGCGGTCCGCTCCGAGAGGTCCCTCACGTCGTCGGCCAGGACCGAGAAGGCCCGGCCGCTCTCCCCTCCGGCCTGCGCGGCGATGATCGACGCGTTGAGGGCGAGGAGGTTGGTCTCGCCGGTGATCTCCTCGATCACGCGGACGATCTCGCCGATCCGGACCGAGCGCTCGCCCAGGGCGGCCGCCGCCTCCGAGGCCGACGCGACGGTGTCCCGGATCTCGGTCATTCCGGTCGCGGTCCCGGTGACCGCCGACTTGCCCGCTCGGGCTGCCACCGCCACACGCTCGGAAAGCCGCTCAGCCGTCTTCGTCTGACGGTCGGTCTCCTGAACCGCCTCGCGGATCGACGCGGTGGCGCCGGCCGTCTCTTCGGCGAGGCGCGAGAGGTTCTCGACGGCCTCCGCGACCTCGCGGAGCGAAGCGAGCATCCGGCTGAGAGAAGCCGCCGTCTCATCGGCGAAGGCACGCAGTCCGCTGGCTCCTTGCGAAACCTGCGTGATCGACGCGGACATTTCGTGAAGGGAGGCGTTCGCGTTCTCGGCCGCTCCGGCGAGCGTCTCCATCGAGAGATGAAGGGACCCGATCGCCGCGTCGGTCCGCTCGATCGACAGGGCGGTCTCCTCCGCCCGGCCGGTCTGCGCCTCCACGGCGTGGGCGAGGTCACGGCCGCTCGACGTGAGGTCCTGGGCGACGCCGGAGATCGCGTTCGACAACCGGACAAACGAGGCGAGGATCCGTTCC
>CALFNC010000351.1 GCA_937902605.1 uncultured Acidobacteriota bacterium
CCGCGCCGGTCGAGATGACCGTCGTGGGCGGAAGGGTCGTCTTCGAAGCCACTACATCCGGCGGGGACCGGAAGACCCGGTAGACGATCGCCGGCCCGCGCCCTTCAGATTCCGCAAAGCCCGGCAGCGCGCCAGCCACCGTGGGATAGCATCGTCCCGCCATGATCCTTCTCAACCCGCGGAATCCCTCCTTCTTCTCGTCCGACGAGCGCTCCCGCGAGGTCGTCCGCGAGACGATCGCCTTCTTCGAGGCCAAGGGGAAGGCGAGGCTCAAGCAGGACGACTTCGACCGGACCTGGTACGGCGACTTCCTCGAGTTTGTGGAGAGCAAGCGGGTCTTCGCCATGTTCCTCACGCCCGCATCCCTCGGGGGGGACAACGCCCGGTGGGACACGGCCCGGAACTGCGACCTGAACGAGGTCCTCGGCTTCTATGGCCTCCCCTACTGGTACACCTGGCAGGTTTCGATCCTGGGCCTCGGTCCGCTCTGGATGAGCGGCAATGACTTGATGCAGCGGATGGCGGCGAAAGCCCTCGAGGGGGGCGGGATCTTCGGCTTCGGCCTCTCGGAGAAGGAGCACGGGGCCGACATCTACTCCTCGGACATGAAGCTGGTCGCCGCGGGCGACGGAAAGTGGCTGGCGCGAGGGGACAAGTACTACATCGGCAACGGCAACGAGGCGGCCCTGCTGTCGGTCTTCGGGAAGGTCGCCGGCACCGGCGAATATGTCTTTTTCGCCGTCGACCCGAAGCGGACCGGCTACAAGCTCATGAAGAACGTCGTCGCCAGCCAGTCGTACGTCGCCGAGTTCGTCCTCGAGGACTACCCGGTCAGCGAGAACGAGATCCTCCTTCGCGGCGGAGCCGCCTGGGACGCTGCCCTGAATACCGTAAACGTCGGGAAGTACAACCTCGGGTGGGCCTCGATCGGCATCTGTACCCATGCCTTCTATGAGGCGATCCACCACGCGACGAACCGGCGGCTCTACAACATGGCCGTCACCGACTTCCCGCACGTGAAGCGGATGTTCACCGACGCCTACGCCCGCCTCGTGGCCATGAAGCTCTTCGCGCTAAGAGCCAGCGACTACTTCCGGTCGGCGTCGCTCGAGGACCGGCGGTACCTCCTGTTCAACCCCGTCGTGAAGATGAAGGTGACCACCGAGGGGGAGAAAGTGATCGACCTCCTCTGGGACGTTATCGCCGCGAAGGGTTTCGAGAAGGACACCTACTTCGAGATGGCCGCGCGGGACATCCGGGCCTTGCCCAAGCTCGAAGGGACGGTCCACGTCAACATCGCCCTCATCGTCAAGTTCATGAAGAACTACTTCTTCGCGCCCTCCTCGTACCCGGGGATCCCGCGGCGCACCGACCCTGCGGACGACACCTTCTTCTGGAACCAGGGGCCGGCCAAGGGCCTGGGAAAGATCCGCTTCCACGACCCGGCGCCCGTCTTCGCGGACTTCGATCAGCCGAACGTCGCCCTCTTCCGCGAGCAGATCGCCGTCTTCAAGGAGATGCTCGTCCGGGCCACCCCGACCGAGGAGCAGACAAAGGATGTCGACCTCCTCCTCGTCGTCGGCGAGCTTTTCACGCTCGTCGTCTACGCCCAGCTGATCCTCGAGAACGCCAAGCTCCTGGGCCCCGACGCCGTCGATGGCGACCTCGTCGACCAGATCTTCGACGTCTTCGTCCGCGAC
>CALFNC010000352.1 GCA_937902605.1 uncultured Acidobacteriota bacterium
CACCGAGATCTACACTCTTTCCCTACACGACGCTCTTCCGATCTAAGGCCAAGGCGGAAGCGGCCGCGAAGGCGAAGGCCGAAGAGAAGCGGCGCGCCGACTGGGTCAAGGGGCTCCACCTCTTCGCCATCTTCGTCGCCACGATCGTCGGGATCATCCTCAAGCCGCTCCCGATGGGCGCCGTCGCCATGATCGGGATCGGCTGCACGGCCTTCACCGGGACGCTCGCCATCGCTGACTCGTTGAGCGGTTTCGCCGACGTCGTCATCTGGCTCATCGTCATCGCCTTCATGATCTCCCGAGGCTTCATCAAGACCGGCCTCGGCGCCCGGGTCGCCTACAAATTCATGGCGCTCCTCGGCAAGCGGACGCTTGGGCTGAGCTACGGCCTCGCCGCCACCGATTTGGTTCTCTCACCCGCGATGCCGAGCAACACCGCTCGGGCGGGCGGGATCATCATGCCGATCATGTCCAGCATCGCGCGGGCCTACGGGAGCCGCCCCGGAGACGGGACCGAGAGGAAGATCGGTGCCTTCCTCACCCTGACGGCCTACCAGGTGACCATCGTCACGAGCGCGATGTTCCTCACCGCGATGGCCGCCAACCCCCTGGCCCAGAAGCTGGCGGGAGACCTTGGGGTGACGATCACCTGGACCGGCTGGATGGTCGCCGCGATCGTCCCCGGCCTCATCTCTCTTCTCGTCGTCCCCTTCATCATCTACAAGCTCTTCCCGCCGGAGATCAAGGAAACTCCCGAGGCGGTCGAGATCGCGAAATCGAAGCTCAGAGAGCTCGGACCGATGAAGCAGGCCGAGTGGATGATGCTGGGAGTTCTAGTCATCCTCCTGACGCTCTGGATCTTCGCTAAGCAGCTCGGAGACCTGAACGCCACCACGGCCGCCCTCGTCGGCCTCGCCCTCCTCCTGCTCCTTGGCGTCCTCACCTGGGACGACGTGAAGAACGAGACCGGAGCATGGGACACGCTCGTCTGGTTCGCAGCACTCGTGATGATGGCCGGGTTCTTGAACAAGATCGGGATGATTCCGTGGTTCAGCAAGAGCATCGGCGGGACGATGGCCGGGAAGGGGTGGGTCGTCGGCTTCCTGGTCCTCGCTCTTGCGTACTTCTACAGCCACTACTTCTTCGCCAGCAACACCGCGCACGTGGCATCGATGTACGCCGCCTTCCTCGGCGTCTCGATCGCCCTCGGAGCGCCCCCCGTCCTCGCCGCACTCGTCCTGGCATTCTTCAGCAACCTCTTCGCCGGGATGACCCACTACGGGACCGGACCCGCCCCCGTCCTGTTCGGAACCGGATACGTGGAGGTCGGCGCCTGGTGGCGGTACGGCCTCCTCCTGAGCGTCGTCAACATCGTGATCTGGGTCGGCATCGGCGGGATCTGGTGGAAGTTCCTGAACCTCTGGTAGGGAGGCCGTTCTTCCTCCTTCATTGACCGGCCTTTCACCCTGCGAACACAATGCCGGCATGATCGCCGCCTCTCTCCGCCGTCGCGCTCCTTGGGTCCTCACCCTCCTCCTCGCCGCGCCGGGGGCGTTCGGCTCGGCGGAACGGTTCCCCGACCTCCACTCAGGGGAGCGGGCTCTCCGCCTCCTTCTCGAGACGGAGAATCTCGGACCGCTGCGGAAGAGGGCGGCGGAGATCGGCAGCGCGGAGATTCGTCTGGAGCGGGGGCGGACGGCTCGCCTGAAGGCCGCTGGTCGGAGCACCTCCGCGACGAACCCGTCGTGGGTCTCGATCGGGCCCACCTACCGGACGATCGCCGGGGGGACCCCCGACAACGCCGGCGACAACTCCGGATTGGCGGCGGGGATCGCCGTTAACCCGACCGACCCGAAGACCCTCTGGCTCGCCAGCGCGGGCGGCGGCATCTGGAAGACGTCGAACGGCGGCACCACCTGGCGTCCCGTCACCGACCTGCTCGGGCCGACGCCCACCGGCGCTATCGCCGTCTCCCCGTCGAACCCGAACCGCGTGTATGCCGGGACCGGCTGCGGCGACTCGTCGTCCAGCTACCAGTCCGCCCCCGGGTTCGGGGTCCTCATCTCGAACGACGGAGGGGAGACGTGGAGGGTCGGGGCCGCCGGGACCGGCCCAGGGAACATCTTCTTCGAGCTGAGCGTCGACCCGGCGAACCCCGACATCGTCCTGGCCGCCTCCGATGCCGGTGTGCAGCGCTCGATGGACGGAGGCGACACGTGGAAGCAGATCGTCGCGGTCCCCGCGTATTCCCTCTCGCGGGCGTCGGCCGACCCGAAGGTCCTCTTCGCCGGCACGTGGAACCCGCCTGCGTCGGGAAGCCTGGTCAGCCGCGTCCCCGGGTCGATCTGGAAATCGACCGACGGGGGCGCGACGTTCGTGGAAAAGGCGGCAGGCCTTCCCGGCGACCCCACCTCACGCGCCCGCCCCGAGGTGGCGGTCGCGCCGTCCGATCCGTCCCGGGTCTACGCGCTCTTCTCCGACACGAGCAACCTCCAGATCGACATGGTCGCCTCGACCGACGGGGGTGACAGCTGGACGCCGCTCAACCTCAAGACGAAGAAGGTCGACATCCTCTCGACGCAGGGGAACTACTTCTCCGACATGGCGGTCGACCCGTCGAACCCGAACGTCGTCTACGCGGGCGGTCTCGACCTCTGGAAGACGACCGACGGCGGGGGGACCTGGACCAGAATCTCCAGATGGCAGGGGATCGGCTTCGGCAGTCCCTACGTCCACGCCGACCAGCATGCGATCGTCTTCGCGAGTGACGGGTCGATCCTCTTCTCGACCGACGGCGGCCTCTACCGGACGACGAACGGCGGCCAGTCGTTCATGAGCCTGAACCGGGGCCTGGTCACGATGCAGTTCTACAACATCTGCACGACCCCCGTGACGCCGGACCTCGTCATGGCCGGAGCGCAGGACAACGGCACAAGCTTCCGCGTCCAGGGAGATCGGAAGAGCGTCGTGTAGGGAAAGAGTGTAGATCTCGGTGG
>CALFNC010000353.1 GCA_937902605.1 uncultured Acidobacteriota bacterium
ATGATCGTCGTCCACCAGAACGCCGAGGAGAAGCTCTTCTCCCGCCGCGGCGACGAGCTGATGCTGGACGGGGCGCCCGTGAGCTCGATCATGTATTCCTTCCACCGAGACCGGCTTCAGGCGGTGATGATCGACATGCCCCTCGGCTCCGGCGACCGCGTCCTCAAAGGGCGCTCGGAGAGCTGGGGCGTCCCCCGCCAGCCAAACCTCTCGCAACCCCGGTACTTCTGGCTGGACCTCCTCGCCGGGATGGACGCGACGCAGGCCGTCCTCGAGCGGTACTCGATGACGGCCAAGCCGTCGCTGATCATCTCGAGCAAGTACATCAAGGAGATCCGCGACCGGGAACGCCAGGCGGCAGCGGAATAGGGGATCAGACCCCCGGCCCTTTCTTGAGCGTGACCGTCCCGGAGGTTGCCTGGATCGTCACCTTGCTCCCGCCCCCGTTCAGCTTTCCTTCCCCTCGCAGCGTCGCCCCGCGGCGGGTCACGCTCAGCTCCGGGAACTCCGACCGGATCTGGCGCTCCGAATCGGCGCCGTTCACCTGAATCTCCACGTCGGCGCGAGCGCCGGCCGGCAGGGTGAGCGTCACGTCGCCGCCGCGGACCAGGTGCAGGGTCCTCACGCCGGTATGACGGCGGAGGGGGCGAAAGGTTTCGCTGTCAGGCCGGGTTCAGAAGTAGTACCGGATCCCCACGGCAGCCTGGAAGGAGGAACCGCCCCGATTGGACACCCCGTTCACGAAGTGGAACAGCCCCTGGCCCGATATGGCGGTCCGGCGGTCGAGGAAGTACTCGACCCCGCCCCCGGCGTGGAGGCCGAGGCGGCCGGCGCTCCCCCCCTCGGGCGGCGAGATCGAGTAGAAGCCGGCTCCTGCCGCCGCGAACGGGACGAGGCGTTCGCCGCCGAAGTTCCAGACGGCCGACGCCAGAAACTGCCCCGCCGCGAAATTCCCGCCGCCGTCGACGGTCGTCCCAAGGTGTGCCCAGCTGAACGACGCCCGTCCCGCCAGCGACTTCGAGAAGTTGTAGTCGCCCGACACCCCGACGAGGAACCCGGTCTTGTACGACCCCTCGAACGGGAACGCGGCCCCACCGAACGCGCCCACGGAGATCCCCTTTTCTTCGGGGAACGAGGCGGCAAAAGCGGCGCCCGATGCGAGGACAACGGCCAGGACGAGGACGACGGCGACAGCGAGCAAGGCCGAAGCGGCGGTCCACCGGAATCGATTGATCATGAATCCCTCCAGCGTTTAGTGTCGGCGGGTCGAAATCCCTGACACCGGACGTTCTCTCCCCGAGTCTACGCGGGGCCTCCGGCGGCCCGGTGGCATGATCGGGCCCTCGATGCTGCGGAAGGGAAAAGTTCTCGTCGACCTCGGCAAGCTCCGAAACCTCGAGGTCGGTCTCGGGGAGGTTTCCCGCCGCTTCGGCGAGGAGCTGGGCCGGCAGCTCGACGCGGGGGCGGCCGCCGATCTGGCCGTCGACCTGCTGGTTCCGCCCGCCTTCCACCGGCGATTCGGCAGAGAGGCGCGCACCCGGAAGATCCGGGCGCACCACCGCCTCCTGCCGGTCGGCGGGGAGTACGACGTCTGGCACGAGCTGCACCAGGACAGCTCCCTCCGCCCCGCCTCGCGCCGAAGCCGTCTCCTCCTGACAATCCACGACCTCAACTTCCTCTACGAAAAAGAGTCGGCGAAGGCCCGCTGCCTCCTCCAGCGGCTCCAGCGGAAGGTCGACCGTTCCACCGTCGTCACGGCGATCTCCCAGTTCACTGCCAACGAGGTGCGGGCCCACCTCCATCTGAAGGGGCGTCCCGTCGAGGTGATCCCGAACGGCGTCCCAGATGTTTCGGCCGCTCCTGCGCTCCGGCCGGCGTTCCTCCCGGAAGGGCGCCCGTTCCTCTTCACGGTCTGCCACCTGACGGCCAAGAAGAACGTCCACGTCCTCCTCGACCTGGCGAAGCTCGCCTCTGACCGCCTCTTCGTTCTCGCGGGGGACCGAGAGACGCCGTACGGCCGGATGCTCGCCAGGCGGATCGAGGACGAGCGGATTCCGAACGTCCTGCTGCCTGGCAAGGTCTCCGACGAGGAGAAGAACTGGCTCCACCAGAGCGCCGAGGGCTTTCTCTTCCCCTCGCTCTACGAGGGATTCGGCCTCCCGGTCGTCGAGGCCATGTCGTGCGGAAAGCCGGTCTTCACGAGCCGTGCCACCGCCCTCCCGGAGATCGCGGGCGACGGGGGGTTCTTCTTCGAGACGTTCGAGCCGGCCGGGATGGAGAAGACCCTCCGGGAAGGGCTGGACGCCTTCCGCGCCGACCCGGTCGGCTACGCCGAGCGGGCGCGGCGGAACGCCAGCCGCTTCCGCTGGGACGCGACCGTCCGGCGGTACCTGGACCTCTACCGCCGCCTGGCTGGCCTCCCCGTCCCTACCGCCCGAACCGGCGAAGCCATCGTAGTGAAGTCTAGAATGCTCCAGCTGTGTCGATCCGACCGCTCCGTCCCGTACTGCTCGCCCTCGCCCTTCTCCTCGGTCCGGCCCTGCCGGCCCCTGCGGCTTCAAGCCCCGACGAGCCGAAGAAACGCCCGCTAACGGTCGACGAGATCTGGGCGATCAAACGGGTCGGACCGCCGGTCCTCTCGCCGGACGGGTCGCAGGTGGCGTACGCCGTCTGGACGTACGACCCCGACGAGAACCAGCTCGATGCGAACGTTTGGACCGTCCCGGCAGTCGGGGGCACCCCGCGGCGGCTCACGACCTACCGAGGCCTGGATCGCTCGCCCACCTTCAGCCCGGACGGGAAGCGGATCGCCTTCGTCTCGAAGCGCGAGGGGGACAAGCAGAACCAGATCTATATCCTGCCGCTGGACGGCGGCGAGGCCGACCGCGTCACCGAGATGCCGCTCGGCGTCTCCAGCCCGAAGTGGTTACCGGACGGGAAGCGGATCGCCTTCGTTTCCCCCGTGATCGCCGGCGCGGAGACCCCCGAGGCGACGAAGAAGAAAGTCGAGGAGCGCGAGAAGTCGAAGGTGAAGGCCCGCGTCACCGAGAACCGGCTCTATCGGTTCTGGGACCGCTGGCTGACCGACGACGAGTTCCCCCACATCTTCGTGGTCGATGTCGCGACCCGGAAGGTGACCGATCTGCTACCAGGCTCGAAACGCCTCTTCGACCTCCAGGAGGCGGGAGGCCGCAGCTTCGATATCTCACCGGACGGCAGCGCCGTGGTCTTCTCGGCCAACTCGTCCCCCGAGCCGTACGCCTTCCTGAACGAGGACGTCTTCCTCGTCCCCACGTCGGGAGGCGAGGTCCGTAACATAACGGCGACGAACGGCGCGGCCGACACCGACCCGGTCTTCAGCCCGGACGGCAAGCGGATCGCATACGGCCTTCAGCGGCGCCCCGACGGCTGGCCCGACCGGACGCGCCTCGCCATCCTCGACCTCGCAACGGGGAAGAAGACCGTCCTGACGGAGGACTGGGACGTCTCTCCCTCGTCGTGGGTCTTTTCGCCCGACGGCCAGTCGCTCGTCGTCACGGCGGAGGTCCGCGCGCGGACGAACCTCTACGCCATCCCGGTCGCGGGCGGGGTGCCGAGGGAGCTCCACCGCGGGGGGACCGTGACGGGACCCCAGATCACCCCGTCCGGGGAGATCTTCTTCTCGATCTCGTCGATCTCGAAGCCGCCGGAGATCGCCGCGGTGAAAGTCGATGGGACCGGCTTCCGCTGGCTGACACATACCAACGACGAGCGGATGGCCGGCCTCGCGCTCGGCAAGGTTCGCGACATGACGTTCGAGGGAGCGGGGGGCGATCCAGTCCAGATGTTCGTCGTGGAGCCCCCCGGTTTCGACCCAAAGAAGAAGGTCCCGCTCGTCCACCTCGTCCATGGCGGACCGGTCGGGACGTTCGGCGACGCCTTCAGCTTCCGGTGGAACGCCCACGCGTTCGCTGCACCCGGCTATCTCGTGGCGATGGTGAACTTTCACGGGTCATCGAGCTTCGGCCAGAAGTGGGTCGAGTCGATCCTGGGGGCGCACCCCGACAAGCCCTTCACCGACGTGATCAAGGCGACCGATTTCCTGATCGCCGAGGGGTCGGTCGACGAGGGGCGGATGGCGGCCGCCGGGGGCTCGTATGGCGGCTTCCTCGTGAACTGGATCGCGGGGCATACGGCCCGCTTCACGACGCTCGTCAGCCATGCGGGCGTCTACGACCTGCTCGGCCAGTTCGCGTCCGACGTTAGCTTCGGCCGCCAGCACTCGTACGGCGGCTATCCGTTCACCAACCTGGGAAGCATCGAGAGATGGAGCCCGAACCGCTACGCGAAGGGCTTCTCAACGCCGATGCTGATCCTCCACGGTGAGCGCGACTTCCGCGTCCCGGTCACGCAGGGGCTCGAGCTCTACGGCGTCCTGCAGGCGAAGGGGATCCCCACGCGGCTCGTCGTCTACCCGGACGAGAACCACTGGGTCCTCAAGGGAAGCAACTCGAAGCACTGGTACGGCGAGGTGCTCGGCTGGCTCGCACGGTGGTTCAAATAGCCCCCGCTCGCTGACGGGCCGGTCCGCGCGTCCCGCCGGCCGCGCCGCCCCCCAGGCCTTTCGTACCCCGTCCCCACCTTCAGCCGCGCCGCGGACGAAAATCAAAGTTACTATCCCTAGAGGAACATCTTGATGGACTCCACTCTGCCGGATCGCATCGCCTTCCTGGGCGCTTACCTGCCCCG
>CALFNC010000354.1 GCA_937902605.1 uncultured Acidobacteriota bacterium
GTACCAGACGACGAACTTCAGGTTCGCCCGCACCAGGTCGTCGATCGCCTCGGCGCGCTGGGCCCGGTCGGTCGCCGGGTCCCGGATCACGCGGCCCAGCGCCCGCTCCTGCTCCGGCGTCAGCACCGGGTAGCGGCTGATCTCCCCCAAGTACTTCTGGCGGATCTTCGACTCGTCGTCGGGAGGACGTCGTATAGCCACCGGGGTCGATTATCTCCCGGGAGCGGGGTCACTCCCCGCGCCGGACGAGCGGTCCCCGAGGGTGGACGATCATCGCCCCGGCCGACGCCGCGGCGCGGGCTGCGTGCTCCGCCGCCATCGCCCGGAACGCCTGCATCAGCCGTCCGACCTCCCCCTCCATCTGGGAGAGGCGCGAGCGGAGGTCGAGGATCACCTCGACCCCGGCCAGGTTCACCCCGAGATCCCGGGTGAGCGTCAGGATCATCTCGAGCCGCTCGACGGTCTCCCGGTCGTAGAGCCGCGTATTCCCAGTCGAGCGCGCGGGGCGGATCAGCCCCTCGCGCTCGTAGAGCCGGAGGGTCTGAGGGTGGACGCCGAACCGCTCGGCGACCGCCCCAATGAAGACGTAGGACTCGCGTCCTTCGCCCCGCGTCCGGCCTCTCCGCTTGTCCTGGTCCATCCGCCCGTGTTCCCCTGCCGTTTACTTCTTCTCCTCGACCACCTCGGCGTCGATGACGTCGTCCGCCTTGGCCGAGGACGCGTTCGACGCCCCGGGACCTCCGGCAGCCCCGGGAGCTCCCGCCGCGTCGCCTGCTGGCGGAGGGGCGGTCTTGTAGAGCGCCTCGGCGATCTTGTAGCTCGCTTTCTGGACGTCCTGGGCGGCCTTCTTCATCGCTTCGGTGTCGCCGGCCTTCGTCTCGAGGACCTTCTTGGCGTCGGCGATCGCCGACTCCACGGCCGCCTTCTCCGACGCGGGCACCTTGTCGCCGTTCTCCTGGACCAGCTTCTCGGTAGCGTAGATGATCGAGTCGAGCTGGTTCTTGGCCTCGACCGACTCGCGCCGCTTCTGGTCCTCGCCCCGGTGCGACTCGGCTTCCTTGACCGCGTTCGCGACCTCCCCCTTATCGAGGCCGGAGGACGACGTGATCGTGATCTTCTGCTCCTTGCCCGTCCCTCGATCCTTCGCGTGGACGTTCAGGATGCCGTTCGCGTCGATGTCGAAAGCGACCTCGATCTGGGGCATGCCCCGAGGCGCGGGTGGGATCCCGATGAGGGAGAAGACGCCGAGCAGCTTGTTGTCCGCCGCCATCTCGCGCTCGCCCTGGAGGACCTTGATCTCCACCGACGTCTGGGCGTCGGCGGCCGTCGAGAAGACCTCGGACTTCTTGGCCGGGATCGTCGTGTTCCGTTCGATCAGCTTCGTCATGACGCCGCCCAGCGTCTCCACGCCGAGGGAGAGCGGGGTGACGTCGAGCAGGAGGAGGTCCTTCACGTCGCCGGCCAGGACACCCCCCTGCAGCGCCGCGCCGATGGCGACGACCTCGTCCGGGTTGACCCCCTTGTGCGGCTCCTTGCCGAAGAAGTCTTTGACGATCTGCTGGATCTTCGGCATGCGGGTCTGCCCGCCCACCAGGACGACCTCGTCGATCTTCGCCGCGTCGAGGCTCGCGTCCTTCAGCGCCTGCCGGCACGGGCCGACTGAGCGTTGGAGAATGTCGTCGACGAGCGATTCGAGCTTCGCCCGGGTCAGCTTAAAATTGAGGTGCTTCGGCCCGGACGCGTCGGCCGTGATGAAGGGGAGGTTGATCTCGCTCTCGAGCGTCGTCGACAGCTCGATCTTGGCCTTCTCGGCGGCCTCCTTGAGGCGCTGCACCGCCATCGGGTCCTTCGAGAGATCGATCCCCTGGTCCTTCTTGAACTCCGCGAGCAGCCAGTCGACGATCCGCTGGTCGATGTTGTCGCCGCCCAGGTGGGTGTCGCCATTCGTCGACTTCACCTCGACGACCCCTTCCCCCACCTCGAGGATCGAGATGTCGAAGGTCCCGCCGCCGAAGTCGTAGACGGCGATCGTCTCGTTCTTCTTCTTGTCGAGACCGTAGGCGAGCGCGGCCGCCGTCGGCTCGTTGACGAGGCGCTCCACCTTCAGCCCGGCGATCTGTCCGGCGTCCTTGGTCGCCTGGCGCTGGGCGTCGTTGAAGTAGGCGGGGACCGTGATGACGGCCCGGTCGACCTTCTCGCCCAGGTGGGCCTCGGCCGCTTCCTTCAGCTTCGTGAGGATCATTGCCGAGATCTCGGGTGGAGCCATCTCCTTCCCCCCGAGGGTGACGCGCGCGTCGCCGTTCGACGAGCGGACCACCTTGTAGGGCACCATCTTCATCTCGTCGTTGACCTCCTCGTACCGGCGGCCCATGAATCGCTTGATCGAGTAGATCGTGTTCTCGTGGTTCGTCACGGCCTGCCGCTTGGCGACTTGCCCGACGAGCCGTTCCCCTGACTTCGTCTGGGCCACGACCGACGGCGTGGTCCGGCCCCCTTCGGAGTTGGCGATGATCTCCGCACTTCCCCCTTCGAGGACCGCGACGACGCTGTTGGTGGTCCCGAGGTCGATTCCGATGATCTTGCTCATGTTGATTCCTCCCGAACGGCAGTACCGGAAGGAATGTAAAACCTTAGCGGCAGATTGTCAATGTTCTGTCGAGCCGAAATCTACCTTGAAAACGAAGATCTCGTAAATCATTTAATTACAAGAATTTCGTTTGGTTTTGGCACTCCCGCCGAGCCGGAGCGGGGCGAAGCGCTCGGGGCCTTGTGAGAGATGAAGAGGTCGGGATCGGTCTTCCCATCAGAGTCGAAGCCGATCAGGTAGTACTTCCCGAGGTCTCTCTGGAGGACGTACCGGTAGCTCCTGCCCCAGGGGTCCTTCGTGTCGCCCGAGCCGATCAGCCGCCAGTTTCCCACGTCTTCGAGCGTCTCGGGGAACTTCCCCGTTCCGAGGAAAAAGGTGTCGACCGCCTCGGAGAGCCGCCGGAGCCGGAGGAGGGAGAGGGACTTGCCGAAGCTGTCCACGATCGGGATCCGGCGCGCCGGGAACGTCCAGAGGTTGATCGGGTTCCGGCTCTGGGCGCTCCACCCGGCTACCAGGAGCGTCAGGAGGGCGATTGCCCCGAGTACGTTGGGGAGGGAGAGCGGCGATTGCGTCTTGCGGATCCTCGTCAGCTGCCCGGTCACGGAGTCCAGGGAGGGGCTCTCCACGAGAACAGGCCTCACCTCGACGATCAGTCCTCGGCTGACTAGGTCGTAGAAGGCCTTGGAGCCTTCGAAGTCCGAGAGGAACGTCCGGTCGATGATCGCCCCGACGCGTCGGCGGCCATCGACCAGCCCATAGATCGGCCACTCCTGCCGGGAGATCTTGATCGGCCCGTCCCGTTCCTCCCTCGCCCGGCGCGTGAGCGAGGCGTCGCCGATCTCCTCCGGCTCCTCGTCCTCCTCGGCCTGGACGACGGGCTGCGACACCGGCACGCGCTGGAAGACGAGGTCCGGCGTGTGAATGACCTTCTCGATGATGGGCCACTCGTCCATCATTCGGGCGCCTTCCATCAGAAGGCTCTCGACCGAGATCGGCGCGACGAACTCCCGGTCGTAATCGACCCGCTCCTGCGGGTCGAACACGTAATCGCCGTCCCCCCAGCGGAACAGCCCGAAGGTGATCTTCCGGATCTGGGTGTCGAGGCCGCTACGGAGGTCCTCGGCCGTGCAGAAGCCGTTCTTCAGGAGGATGAAACCGAGGCGCTGGAGCGTCTGCCCCTGGATCTCGAGGGCCTTCGAGAGCATCTCAGGGGTGAGACAGCTGGTCTTGACGAGCAACCTGCCGAGCCGCGTGTCGAGCCGCTTCGCGGACGACTCGGCGGAGATCAGCTTTCCCTCGTCGAAACCGAGGGTGACCGTGTCGCCGGGGCTCTTCAGCGTCAGAAGGCCCGTCTTCCGCTGCAGCGCGATCAGCTGGAGGATGTCCGAGAGGGAGAAGTCGCGGAGGGTCCCTTCCAGCGCCATGCCGCCCCCGTCATGCCTTTCGGGCCGGGGCCTGGGCGAGAGCCCACCCGCAGACGGCGGTCAG
>CALFNC010000355.1 GCA_937902605.1 uncultured Acidobacteriota bacterium
AAGGCCGTGTAGAACGCGTCGGAGGCGGCCGAGGCGCCCAGGAACCGGGCGATCGTCGCGTCCCGCAAGACTCCCGCGAGCCGCGAAACTGCCGTCCACGCCGTGATCCCCCAGGCCGAACGGATGATGCGCTGCGATTCGTTCACGGCGGCGCGATTGTACGTTCGGGGCCTTTGATATCCTGCGGCCCCGAATCAGAAGACGGCGAAGGGAGAGCCCATGTCCGGATCCGTGAACAAGGTCATCCTGATCGGCAACCTCGGAGCCGATCCAGAAATCAAGCAGACACCCAGCGGGATGCAGATCGCGCAGCTCCGCATCGCCACGACCGACGTCTGGACGGACAAGAACACCGGACAGAAGCAGGAACGGACCGAATGGCACCGGGTCGTGGCCTACGACAAGCTCGCCAGCATCTGCGAGCGGTATCTCTCGAAGGGCCGGCAGGTCTACATCGAGGGGTCGCTGCAGACACGGAGCTGGGAAGACAAGCAGACGGGCCAGAAGCGGTACATGACGGAGATCAAGGCCCGGGAGATGAAGATGCTTGGGGGACGTCCGGAAGGCGCTGGACCCGCCCCGGCCCCCGAAGCCGAGCCGCAGGGCCCGGACGCCGACGACGACGTCCCGTTCTAGATAACGCGAATTTCCCTTGGCCTCGCGAGCAGTTCGTTGAACGCCGCCACTGCGGCCGCCGCGGACGCGAAAGGCTGCCCGAGGAGAGGACCGAGCCGGTCCACCGTCCCTCCCTCCTGGTCGACGAAGAGAAGCGGCTCCGGCTTCCCGAGCGACCGGAGTTCGGCCGTGAGCTCGGCCGCCTGGACGGCTGACGAGAGGTTCCTCGAGAGCAGGAGGAACCCGAACGGAAGGTTCCGCGAGTAGGCCGCCCGCTCCAACGCGGTTAGCGAGGGTCCTTCGAGGCCGACGACGAACCGGGAGGACTCGGTCACTCCTCCCCTTTCAGACGCGCGCGGAACGACGCGAGGAGGTTCAGGGCGACGAGCGGAGTGAGCTGCTCGATTTCGAGCCGGCCGATCGCGTCGAGGACGATCTCTCCTTGCCCGTGGAAGAGGTCGAGCTGCATCTCGCCCCGCTCTTCCTTCTTCCCCGGGTGCTCGGCCAGCCGCGGTCGCCCGCCCATGTCGAGCTGCTGCCGCTCGAGGTTCTGGAGGACCTCGCGGGCGCGGGCGAGGACCCTTTCGGGGATCCCGGCGAGCCGGGCGACCTGGACACCGTAGGAGCGGTCGGCAGTCCCGTCGACGACTTTCCGGAGGAAGACCACCTCTCCGTTCCACTCCTTCACCGACATGGTCCGGTTCCGGATGCCGTCCTTCACCAGGGCCAGCTCCGTCAGCTCGTGGTAGTGGGTCGCGAAGAGGATCCGCGCGGGGCCGAAACCGTCGCCGCGATCCCCGTCGTGAAGAGCCTCGGCGATCGCCCAGGCGAGCGAGAGGCCGTCGAACGTGGAGGTTCCGCGCCCCACCTCGTCCAGGACGACGAGACTCCTCCGGGTCGACTGGCGAAGGATGTGAGCCGTCTCCGACATCTCGACGAAGAAGGTCGACTCGCCGCGCGAGAGCGAGTCGGATGCCCCGACCCGCGTGAAGATCCGGTCACAAAGGCCGATCGTGGCCGACGCGGCCGGCACGAATGACCCTGCGTGCGCCAGCAGGACCGCCAGGGCGTTCTGCCTCAGGAACGTCGACTTCCCGCCCATGTTCGGGCCGGTGAGGATCATCAGCCGGGACGACGGGCCGAGCGAGGTGTCGTTTGGGATGAACGGCTCCCGCGCCCTCATCGCCTCCACGACCGGGTGGCGTCCGTCGACGATCTCGAGGACCGGTTCTTCGGAGATGGCGGGCCGCACCCACTTTCCCGACCGGGCTACCCTCGCGAACGACGTCAGGGCGTCGAGGAGTCCGACCTGGGCGGCGGCGGCCAGAAGCTCAGGCGCCGCCGTGACCACTTCCGCGACGACGGCTTGGAAGAGAACCGACTCCCGCTCCGCGATCCGGGCGTCAGCCGATCGGACCTTCTCGTCCACTTCGACGAGAGCCCCCGTCGAGTACCGCTCGACGTTCGAGAGCGTCTGCCGTTTCAGCGCTCCCTCGGGGATCTTGGGCCGCGCCGACGCCGGCACCTCGAACACGTGTCCGAAGACCTGGTTGAACTTCACGCGCAGCGTGGGGATCCCGCGCGCCGCGCGCTCCTCGGCCTCGAGCGACGCCAGTATCCCCGCCGAGTCCCGCCGCAGCCTCCTCCACTCGTCCAGCTCGGGGTCCACGCCGTCGCGAAACACCCCGCCGTCCCGAGAAGAGAGCGGCGGGTCGTCCACGATCTGCTTGGCGACCAGGACCGCCAGGGCGACCGGGAAAGCCTCGGGAGAGGCGATGCCGCCCGTCCGGAGGACAGCGCTGCGCGCCTGGCCGAGAAGAGGGGCCAGCGCCGCCGCCCGGAGAACGCCGGCCGCGAGCGCTGCGAGGTCCCGGGGCGTTCCTCCCCCGACGGAGAGGCGCGACACGAGCCGCGGAACGTCGGGAACGCCCGAGAGCCCCTGGGCAAGGCGCTCGAGCCGGGCACCGTCCCCCGCGAGCTCCTCCACCGCGTCGAAGCGATCCTCGATCTCGGAGCGCCGGCCCAGCGGCCGCTGGAGCATCCCTCTCAGCGCCCTCGCGCCGAACGCCGTCCCCGTCCGGTCGACGACGTCGAGGAGGGTCCCGCTCCGGGTGCCGTCGCGCTGCGACCGGAAGAGCTCGAGGTGGCCGGCCGTTACGCCGTCGACGACCAATCCTTCGTTCTCCGCCTCGACGCGTAGCGAGGAGACGTGGGAGCAGCCCGAGCGCTGCGTCTCTTTCGCATAGTGAAGGAGAGCCGCCGCCGCGTCGACCGCGGGCCCCAAGCCGTTCAGGCCGAACGGTGCGAGCGTCGTGGTGTGGAAGTGGTGCAGGAGGAGCTCCTCCGCCGGCCTTCCTCTCGGGACGTCAGCCGGGGCGAGGCTCAGGACGGGCGGCTCCGCCGGCAGCTCTGCCACCCACCTTCTCGAGTCGGCCTCGTCCGAGGAACCGATGAGCAGCTCGCGCGGCGTCCGCCGAGCGAGGTAGTCCCTGGCGGCCGCGGCTGGTAGAGGGACGACCGAGAAATCCCCGGTCGACAGCTCGAGGAATGCGAAGGCCGCCTCGTCCCCGTCCCGGACGAAGGCCGCCAGCTCGTTGGCCTTGCGGGCGTCGAGGCGGTCCGGGTCCACCAGGGTTCCCGGCGTGATGACGCGGACGATTTTCCGGGCCACGAGCAGCTTCCCCTTGGCCGGGGCCTCGGTCTGCTCGCTGATGGCCACCTTCTTCCCTGCCGTGATCAGCCGGGCCACGTACGCGTCGAGGGCGTGGTGCGGGACCCCGCACATCGGAGCCTCGATATCGCTGTCCTTGTGCCGGGCGGTCAGGACGAGACCGAGGAGGGGGGCGGCGACCACCGCGTCCTCGAAGAACATCTCGTAGAAATCCCCCAAGCGATAAAGAAGGATGGCGTCCGGGACCTCCTTCTTCAGGAGCCAGTACTGTTCCAGCATCGGGGTGGATCGCATCGAAGGGCGGGAATGCTAGCATCGGTTCCAGATATCGCATGCTCGTGCTCGCGGTCGAAACCGCCTCCCCGGCACCCGCGGCAACCCTCCTTCTGATCGCAGAGGGTCCTTCGTCCGAGAAGGTCGAGTCGGTGCCCCTCGGGGAGCGGGCGTCGGAACTCCTGCCGCGGCGCGTGCGGGAGCTCCTCGAGCTCGGGGGTGCGGAGCTCCGCTCCCTCGACCGGGTCGTGGTGGCGACGGGTCCCGGCTCCTTCACAGGTCTTCGCGCTGGCGTCGCCTTCTGCCGTGGGCTCGCGAGAGCCCTGGGCAAGCCGGTCTATGGCTTCGGCACGTTCGAGGCCGCCGCATCCGCCGTCCCGGAACCCCTGGACGCCGATTTCCTCTTGAACGCCGGGCGCGGCGAGGTTTTCCGAGCGGTCCGCAGGGCCGGCCTCCTCGGCGCTCCGGCCCTCGTAGGGAGGGCCGAGGCGTTGGCGTCGGCCGCGGGCTGCGGCGTTGCCGTCGTCGACCTCGACGCCTCTTCCCTTCCGCTGGCTCCGGCCCTCGCACGTCTCGCCGCCTCGGCGCCGCTGGAAAGCGCGGGCCTTTTCAGCTCTCCCCTCGCGTACGGACGGAAGAGCGCGGCCGAGGAGCGGTTCGGTCCTCCCGGGGAGGCGATCCCATGAACGCTTCGCTCTCCAGCCTTTCAGACCTCTCGGGCCTGTCGGGCCTGTCGGGCCTATCGCTCAGGGAGGCAGTCCCGTCCGACGTCGACGACGTGACTGCCCTGGAGAACAGGGCCTTTCCGGTTCCCTGGAAGAGAGCCTACTTCGCCGCCGAGGTCGGCGAGCCGTTCCGATTCAACCGGGTGGTCCGGGATCCCGGAGGGAGCCTCGCCGGCTACCTGTTCTGCGCGTTCGCCGCGGGCGAGATCCACGTCCACAAGATCGCCGTCTCCGAGACTTGGCGCCGAAAGGGGGTGGCCCGGCTCCTTATGGACGACCTCTTCTCGTTCGCCGAGCGGACCGCGAGCGACGTGATCTACCTCGAGGTCAGGCCCTCCAACACCCCCGCCCGGGAGTTCTACCGGACCCTTGGATTCAGCGAGAGCGGGAGGCGTCGGCGGTATTACGTGGACGGGGAGGACGCGCTCGTCCTCTCGGTCCCGGTTCCACCCCCCCATCCGGCTTGACGGCCTCCGATCAAAAAGAGGAGACTCGGCCAGTGCCGAAAAATCCAACAATCAGGAGGTGTCCATGCCGACCCTGACCGAGGAGCTTAAGCGCGAGCTCTCCGCTTCCAACGAGGAATTCCAGAAACTCCTCCGCCATCATCACGAGCATGAGAGGCGTCTGGCTGAGCTCGCGTCGAAATCGTTTCTCTCTTCCGACGAGGAGATCGAAGAGAAGAAGCTGAAGAAGGAAAAGCTCCATCTCAAGGACCGAATGGAGGAGATCGCGCGGGAATACAAGGCTCGCGTCGGCAGCCCCCGCTGACCGGTCCAGGAGACTGATCGGGTCCTCCCTTCCCATGAGAAATATGGCCAGACGCCGGGCTTCGGAGAGGCCCCACGAGTGATCGATCGCAGGGCTGACGAAGCCACGCGCGGCGTTCGCCGGGGCGTGTACGTTCTGCCGGCCCTCTTCACTCTCGGCAATATCCTCTGCGGCTACCTCTCCATCGACGCGGCCCACCAGCACCGCTTCTACACCGCCGCCTCTCTCCTCTTCCTGGCGGGAATCCTGGACGGACTGGACGGACGGGTCGCACGGCTGACCGGATCGACGTCAGCCTTCGGCGAGCAGCTCGACTCGCTGGCGGACGTCATCTCGTTCGGCGTCGCGCCCGCGTTCCTCGCCTACCAGTGGGGACTGGGCGGCTTCGAGCGGCTCGGCCTGGCGGTCTCGTTCCTCTTCGTGGTCTGCGGGGCGTGCCGGCTGGCCCGCTTCAACGTCCAGATCCACGTCGTCGACAAACGGTACTTCGTCGGACTGCCTATCCCGGCGGGTGCGGCCGCGGTCGCAGGAGTCGTGTGGATCCACCCGGCACCGCTTCCGTCCGCCGGATGGAGCGTCGCCTATCTCGTCTTCACCGTCGTGGTGGCGTACCTGATGATCTCGACGCTCCGGTACAGGTCGTTCAAGGACCTGGACATCAAGTCGAAGAAGTCCGTCGTCCTCGTACCCGTGTTCGGGATCATCCTCGCCGCGTTGGCCTGGAAGCCCGAGATCAGCTTCACCTTCCTGGCACTGCTCTTCGCCGGCTCGGCCCCCGTGACGAAGCTCCTCTCACTCATGGGTCTCTTCCGCCCGAAGAAGACGGAGGCCCCGGCGGCGGTGAAGTAGATCAGGGGGACCCGCGGCGCTGCGCGCCGGGCCAGAGATGGATCCCCGCGAGTTGGCCCTGTTTCCTCATCTCGGCCAGGGGTGCATCCAGCGCCTCCGCCCATGTCTCCGGCGCCGTCGCGGGGGGAAGTCCCACAGGCTCCCCCTCCCGCCCCACGATGCTGAACCAGACCGGCGATTTCAGGGATGCCGGAGGCAGAGGAAGGGGCGTGATGTGGCCTGCGGCGTCGACCAACGCCGCGGCGACGTAGAGCCGGCCGATTCCCATCGAGGCCAGATCCCCTTCCAGCTTCTCATGTCCGCCATGAAATCAATGGCTGCTGAGTAGCCGGAAGGCGATCGAGAGGCCCCCGCCGGGGTTGAGCGACGCCGCAACCGATCCGCCAGCGCTCTCGATCGTCCTTCTCGCCGCCGCCAAGCCCATCCCCGACCCCCGTGACTTCGTCGAGAACGACGGCTCGAAGATCCGGTCGAGGTCGTCCTGCCCAACGCCGGGACCGTCGTCGGTGCAGGTGATCACCACCACCCGCCCGGTTCCTGTCTCCTCGACCGTTGCCGAGAGATGGACCGTCCCGCCGCGGCTCCCGATCGCCTCGACCGAGTTGACCACCAGGTTCGACAGGGCGTCGCGGAGCGACTCGCCGTCCACTGCGACGACCGGCAGCGTCTCGGGCACGTCCATCTCCACCCGAATCGCCGGGTTCCCCGAGAAGTCCGACTGGATCTCGCGGAGCAGCCGGACGACCCGGCTACCGTCGAGGGCTCGCGGATGCTGGGCGGGGTCCGAGAAGCGTCCGAGGCGGCCGATTCGCTCCGTCAGGATCCCGACCTGCCGCAGAATCGTCGCGGCTGCCTCCTGGGTGCGGCTGGGCTCCTCGGCATGCGGAGACCGGAGCAACCGTTCAGCCGAAAGGCGGATCGGCGTCAGGGGGTTTTTGATATCGTGCGCGATCGCCTTGGCCGCCTCGATCCATGCCGTCAGGCGCTCCGCACGCACGAACCCGGTCAGGTCCTCGAGGAGGAGGGCCGAGCGCTTTTCGTTGCCGTCCGGCGGCAGCGGAGCCACCACGACGCGGAAGACCCGTTCCCCGTCCGGCTGACGGATCGCCATCCTCGTCTCGACCGGGGCACTGTGCTGCCAATCGCGATCCAGCAGCTCTCGCATCGGCGCCCAAGTCTCTCCCGCGAGCCGTTCCGAGAGCGATCCACCGGGCAACAGCTCCTCGGCTTTCGGGTTCGCCAGGACGACCTCACCGTCCCGGTCACGGAAAAGGAGGACGGCCGCGGTGAGGTTTGAGAGGAGCTCGATGGCCACCGCCCGTTCGCGGGCAAGCAGCGCGGTCCTTTCGCGGACCTGGGCCGCCATCCCCTCGAATGCGTCGACCAGCTCGGCGAGGTCCGCGGCATGCGGCCTTTCGATCGGTCCGGCCACCTCCCCCGATCCGATCCGCCGTGATGCCCGCGTCACCTCCTCGATGGGGCGGGAGAGGGTCAATGCGGCCCGTCCCCCCAGCCCGAATGCCGCCAGCGCCGCCGCCACCGCAAAGAGGACGAGTCCATCCACCGCTGCACGGGCCGCCGCGTCCTCGACCACCACCACCGCGATGGCCTCCCGCGGGTTGCGGCCGAGCGGGACGGCCGCTTCGACCGCCCTAAGACGCCCCCCCGGCACTCCGGCTGGCGCGCTGGCCTCCCCGTGGCCTTCCGCGAGCATCTC
>CALFNC010000356.1 GCA_937902605.1 uncultured Acidobacteriota bacterium
GTTTCTTCGTCGAGATCCCGGTCGCTCTCGCCGAGCAGAAAGGCATCGCGAACGGGTCGAAGGTGAAGGTCTCGTCCGCGCGAGGCTCGATCGAAGGCGTCGCGATGGTCACGAAGAGGCTGTTTCCTCTGAAGATCAACGGGAAGGAGCTCTGGCAGATCGGCTTCCCCCTCCACTGGGGCTACGCGGCCGGCGCCACTGGACATACCGGACCGCTCGCGAACTTCCTGACGCCGTCGGCGATGGACCCGAACACCTGGACCCCCGAGTTCAAGACCTTCCTCGTGAAGCTCGAGAAGGCGTGAGGAGGCGACGATCATGAGCGTCCAGAGCCTCGAGATCGTCCGCTCTTCCGCCTCGACCTGGGGAGGGCTGACCGGCGTCCGGTCCCTCCCCGTCCTTTCGAAGTACATCGACTCCTCGAGCTGCATCGGGTGCAAGGCGTGCGAGGTGGCCTGCCAGGAGTGGAACGACCTTCCCGTCGTGAAGACGTCCCAGGTCGGCACCTACCAGACGCTCCCCGAGCTGGACGCCAGCTACTGGAACCTGATCCGTTTCGAGGAGCGGGAGCACGAGAACGGGTTTTCCTGGCTGATGCGCAAGGACCAGTGCATGCACTGCGGGGACCCGGGCTGTCTCAAAGCCTGCCCGGCTCCCGGCGCGATCGTCCAGTATGCGAATGGCATCGTGGACGTCAACGCGGACCAGTGCATCGGGTGCGGCTACTGCGCCACCGGCTGCCCGTTCAACATCCCGAAGTTCCACGAGAAGACCGCGAAGATGCAGAAGTGCACGCTCTGCGTCGACCGGACCCGGCTCGGTCTCGAGCCCGCTTGTGTGAAGAGCTGCCCCACCGGCTGCCTCCACTTCGGGACGAAGGAGGACATGCTCGTCCTGGCGAGCCAGAGAGTCGGACAGCTGAAGAAGAACGGCTTCGCGGAGGCCGCCCTCTACGACCCGCCGGGCGTCGGCGGGACGTCGGTGATCACCGTCCTCGCCTTCGGCAACCACCCGGAGTGGTACGGCCTCCCGAAGGACCCGTCTATCCCTTGGACGATCAAGCTCTGGAAGAACGTTCTCCGCCCCTTCGGCTTCATCGCCATCGTCGGGGCGATCGTCGGCGCCTTCGGGCACCATCTCTACTACGGCAACAAGGGGCACATCGACCCGGCGCCCCTCGACGACGAGCCGCCGCAGGCGTGAGCGGGAGGAAACGATGAGCAGTGTCCGTCAACAGATCGGCCTCGACGTCGGCGCCCTCAAGGCCCGCGACACAGAGGACGTCATCGTCGGCAAGGAGATCATCCGCCACCGCCTCTCTTCGCGCGTCATCCACTGGCTGGTCGCCGACTTCTTCTTCCTCTGCGCCGCCACCGGCCTCCCGGTCTTCTCGCCGGTGTTCGGTTGGCTCGGTAACCTCTTCGGGGGCCTCGCCGTCTGCCGGGTCATCCACCCGTTCGCCGGCCTCGCCTTCTTCGCGTCAGCGGCCGCGATGTTCCTCCATTGGAAAAGGGAGATGCAGATGACCGCCCAGGAACGCGGCTGGGTCGGGCCGAAGCTCCTGGAGTACCTCCGCGACAAGGCGAACCACGACCAGATCGGCAAGTACAACGGTGGGCAGAAAGTCTTCTTCTACACCGCCGCCCTGGCAGCACTCGGGTTCCTCGTCTCCGGGGTCGTCCTCTGGTTCCCGCTGACGTTCGCGGGGTTCCTTCGCCAGCTCGCGATCCTCGTCCACAACGTCACGTTCATCGCCTTCTTCGTCTCGATCGTCTTCCATATCTACCTAGGCACGACCGCCGAGCCGGGCACCTTCAATGCGATGACCCGCGGGACCGTCTCGAAGGCCTGGGCGCGGATCCATCATCCGAAGTGGTACCGGGAGCTGATGGGGACCGACAAATAGGTGGCCACCGAAGACGAATTCGGGCGGCGCGCGGCCCGCGCCGCCGAGCTTGTCAGGGACCCCGGGGCCGCCACGGACCTTCTGCGGTTCGCGGCGGCCCTTCTTTCGGCCCAGGGCCAGGCCGCTTCCGCCTTTGCCGCGCTCCACGCGCTCGAGCCGCTGACCGGGGATCTCAGGACCGACATCGACCGGCTCATCCCGCGTCTCTCCCCGTTCCTGAAGCTCGTGGCCGAAAAGGCCCCTCCCGAGCTGGCCGAGGAGGCTCTTCGCCGTAGCGCCGAAGCGGCCGAAACAGTGCGTGGGCGCCTCCTCGCCTGGTGGGACGCCCCCGGCTCCGGCGAGGACTACCTCTCCCGTGCGTTCCTCCGCCCGTACCTCGCGGTAGTGACGGGACTCTCGCTTCCGGTGCCGCGCCGGCGCGCGCCGGGCCACTGCCCGTTCTGCGGAGGCCCCCCGCTCCTCTCGATTCGCCGCTCAGCTCCCGAGAGCGAGGCCGGGAGCCGCTTCTTGGTGTGCGCGGACTGCGGAGGAGAGTGGCCGTTCGGCCGGGTCCGCTGCCCCTCCTGCTTCGAGGAGAGCCCGGATAAGCTGCCGGTATTTCAGACCGACCGGCACCCAGGCGTGCGGGTCGAGGCATGCGAGGTCTGTCACCGCTACCTGAAGTCGATCGACCTGACCGTCGACGCGCGCCCGTTCCCGGAAGTCGACGACCTCCTGTCGATCGCCGTCGACCTCTGGGCTCAGGAGGGAGGGTTCGCGCGGATCGCGCCGGGAGTGGCCGGCCTCTGACCCCCGCCCGCGAAAACGCTTCCCTTTCCTTCCTGCGTTTACTTCGCTTTCCCGTCCAGGCTGAAGGAGCGCGCGCGGCTGAGCGGCACCCTGTGGGAGTGCTCCTGGCGTGCGCCGGGGTCGGGATCGGCAAGGGCAAGGAGACCAAAGCGACAGGCCTTACGCCTATTCACGGTTCCTCCCCCGAACGCTTCCTGACGAATTTCTGGATGGCGAGGGCCACAAGCGCCAGCGAGATCGCGAGGCCGACGAACGACCCTACCCGCGACAGGCCCGTTAGGTGCGCCAGGTCGTAGAGGAACGCCTTGAGGATCGTGACCAGGAGCAGCCCGATGGCCGAGAGCCGGGCGGCGTAGCTCCGGAAGAAGACGCCTGCGAAGAGGAGTGCGATCGCGAAGAGCGCCCAGGCCAGCGTGTAGGTCAGGTCCTCCGCCTGGGAGCGCCCTGAGAGGTGGATCGTGACCGTCCGGCCGGCCGCGAAGAAGTCGGCCACTTCGATATTGACCAGCGCGAAGAGAAGGATCGCCCCGAGCGGCGGGAGAGCCGTAGAGACCCGGAGACCCGTTTCTGCCGCCGTGTCGTCGGTCCGCCTGAGGAACCACGCCCCGCCGAACAGGGCTAGAGCCGCCACCAGGTACGTGTACAGGTACCAGTTGAAAATCGGCGTCGCGCTTCGCTCGTGATACTCGAGGACCGCCGGGTTCAGGACGAGGCGAACGAACGCGGCTCCGAGGAGAGCGGCCGACGCGGCCAGCAGCCCGCGGTGCGGAATCCGGGTGAAGAGCCAGGCGAGAGCCGCTCCTTCGAGCGCCCAGCCGAGCGTGACCCACTCGTTGGAGAGCTGCAGCGGGATCGCCACGGTGATGAAAGCCAGGACCGCTCCCGCGATGAGCGCCAGCCGCCCCAGCTGTCTCCGGCCGGGCGGCTCGAGATGGAGGAGGCGGACGAGGAGGAGCGAGAGGAGCGCCGCCTGCACGACCGGCAGCAGGC
>CALFNC010000357.1 GCA_937902605.1 uncultured Acidobacteriota bacterium
GCAGGTAGTCGAGGAACACTCTCCCCGTCCTCTTCTCCTTCGACATCGTGGTGATGTAGGCATGGGGTTCGTCGGCTTCCATCAGCTGTACGACCCGGCGAGACACAGTGAGGCACGTTTCCCAGTCAGGACCCCGCACGATGGGCGTCACGACGTGGAGGCCCTTCCCTCCGGTCGTCTTCACGAAGCTCGCGAGGCCGAGAGCCGACAGGCGCTTTCGCATGGCGAGCGCCGCCGCCACCACCCGGTCCCACGGGAGGGACGGGTCCGGATCGAGGTCGAAGACGAGGCGGTCGGGCTGCTCGAGACGGTCCGCCCGCGCATTCGACGTGTGCAGCTCCAGGAAGCCGAGCTGCACCAGGACGATCAGCGAGGGAAGCGAGTCGACGACCACGTACTCGCCCACCTTGGATTTCTCCTTGATCTTCACGCGGGTCACCGTGGCGGGTAGGCCGGTCCCGACATGCTTCTGGTAGAAGCATCTCCTCCCGATTCCCTTTGCGATCCCCTCGGGGCACCTCACGAGCGTCGTGGGCCGGCCCGCGAGATGCGGGAGGATCCAGGGGGCCACTCGCTCGTAGTAGAGCGCGACATCGCGCTTGGTCAACCCCTCCTCCGGGTAGAGCACGCGATCGGGGTGCGTGAGCGTCACCCCCGCGATCTCGCTCCGGGACGCCGCGGACACGCTGACGACGGGCTTGGGCATTCCGGGCTCCTCCCGCACGACCTCGACGGCCGGCTTGTCCTCACGCAGCCCCGAGAACGTCGGATGGCGGAGCTTCCCATCCGGCGTCCACTCCGCGAAGGCCACCTCCGCCACGAGTTCCGGCTTCACCCACCGGGCGCCCATCGAGCGCGGCGCGCCGGAAGCGCCTGCCGTCTTCGTCTCGAGGCCCTCGAGCCGCGCCCGGAGCGTCCGGGCGAGGCCGTGCGTGAAGCCCGTGCCCACGTTGCCCACGTACCGTAGCTCCCCTCCGTCGTGGACGCCGAGGAGCAGGGCCCCGATCCCGACCCGTGAGGCTTCCGGCTCCGTGAAGCCGACGATCACGAACTCCTGCTCGTGGTGGCACTTCACCTTCAGCCAGGTCTTTGTCCGTCCCCCCTTGTAGGGCGCATCGCGGCGCTTCGAGACGATCCCTTCGAGGCGGAGGTTACATGCCTCCTGGAAGACCGCGAGCCCCTCCCCGCTGACGTGGTCGCTGTACCTCACGGCGCTCTTCTTCACCTTCCCGAGGAGGTCGCGCAGAAGGCGCTTCCTCTCTTCGAGCGGTCTCTTCGTCAGGTCGCGTCCATCGAGGTGGAGGAGGTCGAACACGAAGTAGACGAGGTCGTTTCGGTTCTTCCGGGACTGGATGTTCTGCAGCCCGTTGAAGCTCGTCCTGCCGTCGGGCGACAGCACCACCACCTCCCCGTCGAGGAGAACCTCCCGGGCGGAGAGGCCCTCCACGGCGGCCCCGATGGGCTCGAGTCTGTCGGTCCAGTCCTTCCCGTTCCGGGTGAAGAGGCGTGCCTTTCCGCCTCCGAGCGAGGCGAGGATCCTGTAGCCGTCCAGCTTGATCTCGTGCAGCCAGCCGTCCCCGAGAGGCGGCTCCGCCGCAAGCGTCGCGAGCTGGGGCGGCACGAATCTCGGCGTCCCGGCTTCGCGGACCCGGGAGTGCGGCTTCCAGAATCCGGTGCGGGAGTCCCAGATCCCCTCCGGCTTGCTGGCGATCTCCGCCAGGTCGCGCCCGCTCACGACGCTCTCAGGCCGCTCCGCGATCACGTCGAAGCGCGACGACGGCCGCGCCGCGTCGTCCTTCTCCTTGATCAGGAGCCAGCTCCGCCCATCCTCCTTGCCTCTGCTCCTGCCCTTTCCTCCACGAAGCCTCACCAGGGACCAGCCTCCCTCGAGCTTCTCCCCGTGAAGCTGGAACTTCAGCTTCCCCGCTCGGTATCCGGCCCGGGGGTCCTCGAGCGGTGTCCACGTGCCGCGGTCCCAGAGGAGCACGGTCCCGCCGCCATACTGGCCCTGCGGGATGATTCCCTCGAAGCTGCCGTAGGCGACGGGATGATCCTCCGTCTCCATCGCGAGTCGCTTCTCGGCGGGATCGACGCTCGGCCCCTTGGGGACCGCCCAGCTCTTTAGGACGCCATCGAGCTCGAGCCGGAAGTCGTAGTGGAGATGGGACGCAGAGTGCTTCTGGATCACGAACGAATACCCGGCGCCCGCGGGCGACTTCTTGCCCTCCGGCTCCGGCGTGCTGGAGAAGCTGCGCTTTTTCCGGTACTCCTCGAGTCCCATGCGGATCTTTCGCGCAACCGGCGTGCCAGGACGCGTGCAGCGGCTCCTTCCCCGGCGCTGACGCTCACGCGGCGCGCACTCGGCGGGCGTGAGCCTTGCGCTTCGGCTGAGCCGAGGCGCGGGCGACGCTCTTCTTGAGCGCCGCCATCAGGTCGATCACGTTGTCCTCTTCGCCCTCTCCGGCTGCGTGGGTCGCCCCGACAGTGCGCTTGCCCGCTAGCAGCTTCTTCAGCGCCCGCTTGTACTCGTCGGGATGCGCGGTCGGGTCCCACCCCTCGGTCGACATCTGGTCGATCAGGAGCCTAGCCATCTTCACCTCGCCGGTTCTCTTCTGCATCGCCGGGATCGACAGGCCGGCCGGGTCCCTCAGCTCCTCGAACGGACGCAGCACCTCCATCGACAGCACCCTCCTGTCAGGGATGAGAGCCGCGAGCGCGGGACGCGTCCGGAGAGTCACGCGGGCGATGCCGACGCGCCGGGCGTCCAGCAGCGCGTCGCGGAGGACACCGTACGCCTTCTCGCCTCCCTTCATCGGGGCGAGGTAGTACGGCATGTCGAACGAGAGGGGGTTCATCGACGAGAAGTCGACGAACTGGAGGACCTC
>CALFNC010000358.1 GCA_937902605.1 uncultured Acidobacteriota bacterium
GACGCAGTGAAGGTCTGGACGGCTGCGGTCTCCACGGCGGATGGGGAGGGGATGCGCCGGAGGACGCCGCTCTCGAGACGGTAGGCGCCGCTGTTCTCTGTGCCTACCCATACGGTGCCGCTCGAGTCGGCGGCGAGCGCCGAGACCTACAGCGTCTCCGAGCCCTCGGCTCCGGCCACCGGGACGGGAAGGAACCGGGTACCGTCGAACCGGACGAGGCCGTCGGAGGTGCCGACCCAAAGAAAGCCATCCGGAGTCTGCGCGAGCGCGGTCACCGACGACTGGGGCAGGCCATGCGCGGTGGTCCACTGCTTGATCGCCCAGCTCGACTCGATTGCGTCGAGGGGACCGCTTCCAACCAGGGCGAGGAACGCGACGGTTGCCACGAGGGCATTTCTCCATCTGCCGGTGAAGACCGGTCCGCGTTTCGCACTGGTCACCGATCGACCGGGCATCAAACCCCTCGCGCGCCTGGATTGTAGACCGCCCTCTGCGGGCGAACCGGAGTTCCGGCGCGGAACGGTATTCCGCCCCGGGCCGGTCAGGGCCTGATGACTCCTTCCCGGGAGACGATCTCGATCGACGGAATCGGGAAGATCATCCGCGTTCCCCGGGCGATCGTGTCCCTCTCCCGCTCCAAGATCTCCTCCCGGAAGTGCCACGGAAGGACGAGGTAGTAGTCGGGATTGAGAGCCCGGGACTCCTCCTCGCTGACGATGGGGATCCCGGTCCCGAGGGTGGTGGCCCCGAACTTGTCGGGGTTGCGCTCGGCCGCGCAATCGATGATCCGGTTGTCGATGCCGCACCACTGGAGGATGGTGTTCCCCTTAGTGGAGGCGCCGTGCACGTGGATTTTCTTGCCATCCTTCCTGAGCCGCACGAGGAGGGAGAGGAGCTCCTCCCGGTGCACGTTGATCCGGTCCTGGAAGTTCTTGTAGGGCTTGTCGGTATCCAGCATCAGGTCGAACTCCTCCTGGTGCAGCTCGTGGAGGTTTTGCTGGTACTCCGGCCTCCGGTAGGAGAAGGTCGACGCGTGTGTGGCGTAGCATCGAAGGCTTCCGCCGTTGATGTCGTTTCGCTCGGCGTTGAAGACCTTCAGCCCGCTTCTCTTGAGGATGTTCTCGATCACCGCGAGGCTGTAGTACTCGACGTGCTCGTGGCAGATCGTGTCGTACGAGGTCATCTTGAGCATGCTCGGCATGTACGACATCTCGAAGATCCACATGCCGGAAGGGGCCAGGACGTCGGCGATCGCCCGGGTGAAGGCGATCGGGTCCTCCAGGTCGTAGAACATCGCAATCGAGGTGATGACGTCGACCTTGGCCCCGTTCAGCGTCCCGAGGAGCTCGCCGGATGGGAAGACGTCCTGGATTACCGTGACCGCGGTCTTGTCGATCTCTTGCGAGATGTCGGAGGGATCGACGCCGTACTTCGCGAAGCCGGAGGGGTAGTACCCGAGCAAGGTCCCGTCGTTGCAGCCGATGTCGAGGACCCTTCCTTCGTTCTTGCCGAAGATCGCCGCGGCGGTTCCCACGATCTCCTTCAAGTGATTCCGCATCGTCGCGTTCGTTCCAGACCGGTACCAGTACGCCGAGTAGAGGATCTCCGGCGGCACCGTGTGCTCCATCTGGAGGAGCCCGCATGCGCGTTCGTCCCTTGTCGGGTCACACAGGACAAGGGACATCGGGATGAGCCGGGTCGGAGGCATCTCCTTCCCCGGCTTCACGAAGGATCCCTGGAGGTGCTGCGCTCCGAGGCTGATGACGGGCGTCAAGCACGTCGATCCGCACACCCGACAGCTCGTTCGGTATGAGAGATGCATCACTCCTCCTCAGTTCGGCAGGAGCCCCGCGGCATGGGTTCACGGAGCGCTGGCGGTCCCGCCAGATCATAAATGTCTAGGGGCGAGCCTCTTCCAAGAACTCTGAAATAGGCGAGACAAAGAGCCCTCATGAGCGCCTGCGGTAGCACGGCGATCAGGAGAGCGCATGACCTCCACCATGGGGACACTCGGCGCCAGCTCATCAGCTTGCGATATGTCGGGAGGCCGTAGGACCCGAGGGCACGGTAAAGGACAAGGCTTTGAAGACACTTCCACGAGCCGGGGTTGTCTTTCGCTCTCTTCGCCCGCTCCGAGACGTTCGAGAAGGACCAGATGAGCCTCGGCCACTTCAAGAGCCAAATCTCGGAAGCACGAGGCGCCCACTGGGCGTTGCCATAGCGAATAGTGACGAGACGCTCCGAGACGATCTTGACGTCGCCGGGAATCATCTCTTGAAAGATGACCCCGACGTGCACGAACTCCGTCCCAAAGTAGGCTTCTTTCTCGCGCTGCCGCCAGAGGTCCCGACGGATGACCACGGAGCCGATGAAGGAAACGTACGGCACTATTCGGGAGAAGAGAATGTCGAGCTGATCTCCATGAATCACCTGGTCCCGCGCCCCCCCGAGGAGGTCCTCGGATAGCGTCTCAGCTAACTCTCGGTCCATGACGCGGGCGTTAACAATGACGAGAGAATAGCCGGCTTCGATCTCTCGAAGGACTCGGCCCACAGCGCCGGGTTCGAGCCGGTCGTCATCGCAGAAGAGCCAGCAATAGGCAGATCGGAAGAGCGTCG
>CALFNC010000359.1 GCA_937902605.1 uncultured Acidobacteriota bacterium
CCCTGACCCGCTCCGGTCGGCCCGGTAGACGATCACGAGGTGGGGGACGCCTGGGATGGCAGCCTCGGCGAAGACCTGGCGGGAGACCGCTCCCGCCGCCTCCGCCGAGGGCGGGTCCTTCGGGCGGCCGTCCGAATCGGCCTCCTCGCCGAGGACGAAGTGGACATCGCCCCGCTCGAGGCTCTTCGCAGGATCGTCCGTCTCGACCTGGCGGAACTTCAGCCCGGCCGGGTTCTTCTTCCCTCCCGGTGCGTCCAGACGAGCCCGTGTCGCGTCGATCCAGGTCCTCGCCCCTAAGGTGGAGCCGTCGACGGCGTAGAGATAGACCATCTCCCTCAACCGGCTCTCGCGGCGGCCCTGGACCCAGTACGTCGAGAGAAGCATCACCGGCATCAAAACGAGGGGGAGGACGATGGTGGCGAACACCGTCCGCCGGTCGCGGAGGACCATCCGCATCTCCGCCTGGTACAGCGTGACCAGCGAGCCGCCCGGCGTCACGGCACCCTCCGAGACTCAGCCACCAGCCGTCTCGACGTACCGGACGAAGATGTCCTCGAGGTAGTGGAGTCCCGTGGCCTCCCGGAGCACGCCGAGCGTACCGGTCGCGTGGATCCGGCCCCGGTGGACGATCGCGATCCGGTCGCATAGCTTCTCCGCCTCGCTCATCACGTGGGTGGAGAAGACGATGCACTTTCCCTCGGACCGGAGCTCGGCGATTAGCTTCCGCATGTCGAGAGCGTTCAGGACGTCCAGCCCCACCGTCGGCTCGTCGAAGATCAGAACCGGCGGGTCGTGGACGACCGTCCGGGCGATCGAGACCTTCTGCTTCATCCCCTGCGAGAGGGCCTCGACGCGCGTGTCGGCGTAGGCGCTGATCCCAAACCGCGCGATCAGCTCGTTCACCCGCCCCCGAACTCGATCCCGCTCCAGGCCGCCTATCCGCGCGAAGAACTCCAGCGTCTCCCGGGCGGTCAGCCGGGGATAGAGCGCGGTCGAGGCCGAGTAGAAGCCGAGGCTCCGGCGAACCTGGTCCGGCTCGCGCATGACGTCGTGACCCATCACCGACGCGCTGCCGCCGTCCGGGCGAAGGACCGTCGCCAGGATCCCGAGCGTCGTGGTCTTTCCCGCCCCGTTCGCACCGAGCAGGCCGAAGATCTCCCCCGCCGCGCAGTCGAAGTCGATGCCGTCCACCGCCCGAACCTCGCCGCGGTTCTCGTCGAGGAAGGACTTCCTAAGGCCCCGGACCGCGACCGGAGCGAGCTTCGCGGCAGTCACAGCCGTCATGGACGTCACGACGCCCGCTTCCCGGAAACCGGCCGGCTCCGCCCTCGCAGGAGTTTCCTCAGGAACGCCACCAGGCCGCCGGCAAAAGCCCCCGTCACGACTTCCTCGGCGCTCAGGACGCGGACGACCAGGCGGAGGCTGCCCGCGATCACCAGCGCGCTGGAGACCGCCGCGATCGCGATCTGCGGCCAGCGGAAGACCCCCATGATCACCTCGCGGACGACAAGGGAAACGTTGACGACCGGGACGAGGGCGAGAGGAGTCGTCAGCTCGATCCCCGGGACGGCGAGGAATCCGACGGGGAGAGTGGCGAGCATATAGAAGGGGGTCAGCATCGCCTGGCCCTCCTTGAAAGTCTTCGCGAACACCGCGAAGAGCATCATCGCGGCCGCCAGGAAGGCCGCGAGGACGAGGGCACCCGCCAGGAGCACCAGAACCCCGGCGGTAGGGACGGTGAAGTCGAGGCCCGCCCCGAACCGGGCCAGGAGCGGGGCCGTGACCGATTTCATCGTGAGCGCCATTGCCGCGAGGTTCAGGACACCCGCGAGGAATCCGAAGCTCAGGACGTACAGGTACTTCGCGACGACGATGCTGCTCCGGGGCGCCGCCACGGTCATCAGCGTCTCCCAGGTCGACCGTTCGCGCTCGCCCGCCGTGGCGTCGATGGCCGTGTAGAAGCAGCCCATCGAGACCATCACGACGAAAAGGAGGGGGAGGAGCAGCCCGAGCACGAAGCGGCCCATCTCCCGTCCCGTCGCGACATTCCGGACCTCGAGGGTGAAGAGGGTCCAGGCCGGACCATCCATTCCCCTCGACGCGCCCTCGCGCTTCAACGCCCGCTCCCTCACGCGGTCGAGGAACGTCGTCAACCGCTCCCTCGCGGCGGTGCTTCGTTCCTTCGACCTCGCCCAGGTGAGTCGGACCTGGAGGGCCGCCTCGGCACGGCCGGACGGAAGGACCTCCAGGACGGCGTCGAGGCTTCCTCTCCTCACATCCAGCGCCCCGGCCGCGGGCGAAGACGCGGTCACGAAGGAGACATGGGGATCGGTCTCCAGCTCCTTGCGGAGCGCAGCGTGACCTCCCAGGCCACCTTCCAGGCCGAACGCAGCAATCCGAGCGGTCAGGTCGGAGGTCTGCCCGCGGACGAAGGTGATCCCCGTGAACGTCACCCAGAGGAGAAAGGGGTAGAGCACGACCGGGATCAGGATGCTGTTGACGACGATGGTCCGGTCCCGAAGCGCGAGCCGGGTCTCGCGCGCGTAGAGGACCCCCACCGCCCGCCAGTCGATCCCAGTTGGGCGGTTCATCCCCGTGCGGTCCGCAGGAGGCTGTCCCGCCCGCGCCCAAAGACCAAAGAATAGTCGCGGCCGGCGGCCCGAGTGGATCAAGATGCGCCGCCACGGGGTGCCGCGGTCTCCGAAAGAGTCCATCGTCCTCCGACCGGAGCCGGCGCCCGGATCGGTCAGCCGGCTGATTGGTCCTCGATCGCGAGCTTAGGATCGGTTCGGAGTCGCTCTTCGAGAGCGGGCCAGCCCACGTCGGGCTGCGCCGCAAACGCGTGGAGATAGATCGCCACGTCCCGCGCCGGGAACTCCTTCAGAAGCCCGTCGACCGCCGCCTTCAGCTTCTTGGCGGCCGGCTCCGAAACTTCCCCCTCGGTCGTCAGGTTCGGGCCGTCATGAGGAAGTCCGAGCGCCTCGAGGAACGCCGCAATCAGCTTCGCCTTACCCTGGAGCAGCGCGGCCGAGAGAACGAAGAGGGAGAGGTCGGCCGCTTGCCGATCGCGCAGCGTCCGCCTCACGTACGCCTTCCGCGCCTCCTCCGGGAGCCTCTCCAGCCGCTTGAGCGGAATCCGGCGGTAGGTCAGGACCGCGCCCGCGATCTTGTCGGGGATTTCCTCGTCCTCGCACGCCAGGAGGACGAGAGTGTCGATCTCGTCGTTCGAGAAGAGCCGGAACGTCTCGTATGCCTTCATCGCGACGAGAGAGGATATCCGAGATGGGAGAGAATGGAGGGCTTTGATCATCCTCCACGGCGGTTACCTCGTCCCCTCTCCCGGAGCGCCCGCTCACGGCGTCTACGTATGGGGCGAGGGCGCGTTCGTCCCCCGGCCCGACCGCCTGGCCCACCCCCGGGCGATCAGCTCCGCGGAGCTCGAGCAGCTCCTCGGAATCTCCCGGGCTCGTCCAGGAAGGATCGTGTTGACGCTTCCGGCGGCCCACGGGAGGCCGGTCCCGTCGATGGCCGCGCTCCGGGACGAGGCCGACTACACCCCCGGCGCGTTCCCCCTCCGGCCGTTTTCGGTCGACGTCCTCTTCCTCCCGCCGGCGCGGTCGATCGACTTCCTTCTTCACCTTCCCGACCACCTGCGGGACGGGCACGGCGGAGCCGTCGCGGGAGACGACCTCGACTACTGGGTCGATGCCGCGGGATGGGCGTTCCAGTTCCTCCTCCGGCGACGGATCGTGCCGTCCGTCGCCGATGGCCACCCCCGATGGAGGACGGTCCTGGTCGAGCGGGGGGACCGCGAGACGCTGGAGCAGCTCACCGGCGCGATGCCCCTTTCCAGCCGGACTGCTTCGTCCGGGAGCGACGGCGGGTCGCCCCTCCTCTTCCCGGCGCCGGCATCCATCCTGGAAGCGTTCCTCGAGGAGACCGTTGACGCCACG
>CALFNC010000360.1 GCA_937902605.1 uncultured Acidobacteriota bacterium
ACCGAGATCTACACTCTTTCCCTACACGACGCTCTTCCGATCTCGGTCAGCTTCGAGAGGGTCTCCTGCGCCTTAGACCTGTTGAATGCCTCGTCGCGGATCCGCGTGATAGCGGCAAGGTCGATCTTCTCGTCGGCGGCAAGGAGGGATCCAGCCGGCAAGGCGGCCAGCAAGAGCGAGGCGGGAAGCAGGGCGGTAGCGAGAATGGGTCGCCGCATGGAGGCACTCCTTCGGTTCCAAGCCGTCGGATTCCCCCGGCCCGGAGCGCCGATTATGCCGGTTCGAACCGGAGCCGACGTCTATGATCCCTCCCCTTGGCCGGGCCACCGGCCGGAAAGGGTCGCATGGAGGAGGTCTTCGGGGGCCTGGTCGTCGTCGTCACGGGGGCGTCTCAAGGCATCGGCAAGGCGATCTGCCTGGAGCTGGCCCGGCAGCGGCCGAAGCTCGTCCTGGCGGCCCGCGACGAGGCGGCCCTCGAGCGGGTCGCGGCGGCCTGTTCGGCGGCGGGCGCGGAAACGCTCGTCGTCCCGACGGACGTCACGTTCGAGGCGGCGTGCCGGCGCCTGGTCGAGAGGGCCGCCCTGAGGTTCGGCGGAATCGACATGCTGGTGGCCAACGCCGGGATGTCGATGTGGTCGCGCCTCGGCGAGGTGGAGGACCTCGGCCTGTACGAGCGTCTCTTCCGGCTGAACGTTCTCGGGTGCGTCTACCCGACGTATTACGCGCTACCCCACCTGAAGCGGTCAAAGGGGCGGATCGTCGGCGTCTCGAGCGTGGCCGGGCTGAACGGCGTCCCGACGCGGACCGGCTATTCGGCCACGAAGCACGCGCTGTTCGGCTTCTTCGACTCGCTGCGGATCGAGCTGAAGGACGACGGCGTGTCCGTGACCGTCGCCGCCCCCGACTTCGTCGTCTCGGAGATCCACCGGCGGGCCGCGGGACCGGATGGGAAGCCGCTCGGCGAGAGCCCGATGCAGGAAGGGAAGATCATGTCCGCGGAGGAGTGCGCGCGCCGGATCGTCCGCGCGGCGGCGAGGCGCGACCGGCTCTGGATCGGCTCCTTCCGCGGGCGTGTGGGTCGCTTCGTGAAGCTCGTCGCTCCCGGGCTCGTCGACGCGATCGCGGCAAGGGCGATCCGGGAGAGAAGGTAGGCGGCTCCCGGTCATAGGGATCGACAAATCTCTATACTCAGCGAAATGAAGACCGCGATCGTCATCGTGGGTGCGTTGCTGTTCGCTCCGGCCAAGCCACCGGTGAGTCCCCCGGCGCCGGCTGTTCGGGCACTTAGAATCGGGCCCATCTCGGACAGGGATGCCGGCATCGAATTCGTGTTCGATGGACCCGGGACGCCCTGCGGGCAGCGGCTCGGAGGGTACTTCTCCCTGTTCGGTTCAGGTGGCATCGCGGTCGATGGCACGGTCACGGTGCGTCCAGAGGGGGGATGCTCGATTCGCTTTGTCTTGCCGTTCGCCTCGACGACGTCAGACACGCTGACCCACGTGAGCGTATCGGCCGTCGAATGGACCTTCCGTGGCGAGTTGTCGGGGAAAGGGGTACGCCGGTCCGTCGCGTGGTCCGCCAAGGTGCCGCGCGAGAAGGTCGGGTTGACGGAGTCAATGAAGATCACGCTCCGGCGTTTCGTGGCCGTCAAGGAGACGCACATCGGGAGTGTGGGGTTTGGGAAGTCGGCGCTGAACGTCGATCTCGACCTGAAGAACCCGCTCGGTTTCGATCTTCGATTCGTCGTGGCGGCTTACGATCTGACGATCGATGGAAAGCCCGTGGCGAAGGGGCGACGCGAGAAGTTCATCGTTCACGCGGGGGCCACGAATCGGCTCGAGATGCCGGTGGAGCTGTCGCACGGGGGAGTCCTCGGGTCGATCTGGAAGGCGGCGACCGGCGGGAAGGTCGAAGGCGTCCTCGCGGGCGTCGCGAGACTCCGGGTCCCCGTCGGAGACGTGGAGTTTCCGTTCGAGCTCCCGGTGAAACTCCGCAAGTAGGCATCGAGGTACCGGGATGAACGTGGCGGACGCCGAAGCTCGTCCAAGCCAAGGGTGGCTTCGGAGCTGGCCGTGGGCCGGCGGGGCGATCGTCGGGGCCGGTGCCGCTCTCGCGACGATCCCGTATGCGCCGAACTGGTGGTTTCGCCTCATCCTGCCCCGGCTGCGGCCTCATGTCACCCTCTGGTTCGTCGCTGCGGGAGCATTGATCCTCGGAGGGCTCATCGCCTGGGCGTGGAAGGCCGGTCCCGTCAACCGGCGGAGTGCGCTGGGGGCGTTGACGGCGCTCATGCTCGTCTATGTCCTGATCCTGCTCGTCATGTACTGGGGGGAGCCTCCCGCGAAGAAGTGGCACATCATCCAATACGGACTGCTGGCCGGTGTGACATTCAATGCTGTGCGGGTCGACCTTCGCCGGTGGCAAGGGCTGGTCCTCGGCTGCGCGTTTCTGCTCCTGATCGGGACCGTCGACGAGGTGAGCCAGAAGTTCATCCCGATGCGGACCTTCCGGTGGCTGGACCTCTTCGGGAACTACCTCGGATCGCTCCTCGGTTTCTGCGGATGGCTCGCAGCCTCTCCGCACAGCCCCTGGAGGAAGGACTGAGACGGATTGCGTGCCTCCTGGCAGCGGTCCTGTCGATCGGCTGCGCCACGGCTCCGAGAGCCGTCGGGCCGCCTCCGAACGTCCTCCTCATCACGGCCGACTCGCTGCGGGCCGACGCGGTCGACTACGCGCCCGGCGGGATGACGCCCGCGATCGCCGCCCTGGCCGCGCGGGGCGTTCGCTTCGACCGCGCGTACACCGTGACGCCCTGGACGGCGCCGTCCCTCGTTTCCATCTTCACCGGGCTCTATCCGCCGACGCACGGTGTCGTGAACCGGGACGACACGACGCCGAAGACGCTGCCGACCCTGCCGCGCCTCCTGGGATCGAGGGGCTATTCCCTTGCGAACTTCGGCTTTTTCACGGCGGTCTCGTATTACCGGAATCTCGGCCTCCCCGAACAGGCGATCGCGGGGGCCGAGGTGGTGGGGTCGCAGGCGCTCGCGGAGTGGCTGGCCGGGGCGCGAGAGCCGTTCTTCGCCTGGATCCACTACACGGAGCCTCACATGCCATACGGCGCGAGCGGCTACGAGGCGGCGGAGGTGAAGGTCAAGGGGTCGTCGGGGCTGGAGCGCGCACAGCTCTCGGCGACCCTTCCCATCGGCGCCGGCTACGCGTTCGCGCCCGGTGACCGCGAGAAGTTGGTGGCCCTGTACCGAGCCGACGTTGCGCGAATGGACGGGGAGATCGGAAAGGTCCTGGCGGCCCTGGAGAAGCGCGGGCTCTCAGCGAGGACGATCGTCGTCCTCACGGCAGACCACGGCGAGGAGCTGCTCGAACACGGGT
>CALFNC010000361.1 GCA_937902605.1 uncultured Acidobacteriota bacterium
GGGGATCGCGCTCGGCGCCTTCATCGTGGAGGCCCCGTTCATCCCGATCTGGTCGAAGGAGATCATCTTCCCGATGATGGTCGCGGGGCTCCTTCTGCCGAATCTCCGGCGATTTCTGCTGATGCGCCGCTTCGAGCGCGAGATCAACGGTCTGGTCGGCCGAGCCGACCGGGAGATCTCGCGGATCGACACGGCCTATCTGATGGCCGCGACGGAGAGCGAAGTTGCGGAAGCGAGCGCTGGCGTGGCGGAGAGCACTGGCGCTGAGGAAGGCCGCGGAGCCGTGAGTGGCCGTGGCGGCGGGACCGCGCGAAGCGCGATGAAGGAAGGAGCGAGCTGATGGTCGAGATCGCAGGGAAGGCCGGGGCGCTGGCCTCACTCGTCGGGTCGGTCCGCCGGTCGGCGGTGATCACGGGGGTGGCTGTCGTCACCCTCCTCCTGCTCTACGGCAGCTGCACGGCGAAGGTGGGAGCGAACGAGTTCGGGGTAGAGCAGAGCCGGTTCGGCCTGAAGACCGGAATCATCGAGAAGGCCTATGGGCCCGGGCTCTATTTCGTCGGCATCGGGACGACCATGCACACCTTCCCACGGGAGATCCACATCCTCGAGGCTTCGTTCGACCAGGCCGAGGCGCGGGCCAAGGCGCACAGCGAGGAGACGCGCCAGCAGGTGGATGTCTTCTTCGCGAAGCGCGACAGGATCCTCGGCAAGGACACGCACCGCGTGGTGGAGGCCCTGAACATCCAGACGTCCGACGGCTACGCGGTGGCAGCCGACGTCACCCTGGCCTACTCGATCGTCGACCCGGTCCGGATCGCGAAGGACTTCGGGTGGGGGACGCTCTACGTCGACTCGTTCGTCGTCAACACCTTCCGGAACGGCGTGTTGACGACCCTCGGGAAGATCAACGCGGAGGCGTTCTACGACGAGGCGGTCCGGATCCCGGCAATCGCCGAGGCCCAGGACTCGCTGTCGAAGCAGTTCGCGGCGCGCGGCTTCAAGGTGGAGAACCTCGTCGTCCGGAACTACCGGTACGCCGAAAACTACGAGAAGGCCCTCCAGGAGAAGAAAGTCGCCGTCCAGCTGGCCGAGAAGAACCGGAAGGAGAGCCTCGTCAACGAGGAGAAGGCGAAGCTCCAGCAGATCGAGTCGAAGGGGAACGCCTCGATCACGATCGCCGAGTCGGAGATGAATGCCAGGATCTCGAAGCTCAAGGCCGAGGCCGAGCTCTACTCCTCACAGGTCCGGGCGAAAGGGGACAAGGAGGTCAATGTGGCAGGGGCGGAGGCCAAGAGGCTGAAGGCCGACGCGTTGACCTCGGCGGGTGGGCGATACGTCGTCGCCCTCGAGACCGCGAAGATGTTCGACAACATCGACGGCGGCGTCATGACGCCGGAGCAGTACATCAGCTTCATCCGGAATGCCTGGGCGGTCATCGGGGTCAGTCCCGGGGGCACTGCACCAGCGGTCCCGGCGGGAGTGAGAAAGTGAGGCGCGCCGGCCGGACCGCCCTGGTTCTTTTTCTCGCCCTGTCTCTCAGCGGCTGCGGGACCACCTCCTCCACCGAGGTCGGGGTCCGGACGAACCTGCTGCCGAATCCGCTCCCCTGGTTCGAGCACCGTGGCGACCAGAAGGTCTGCGAGCCTGGAAGCGTCTACTTCTTCCTGCCGTTCATCAACCAGTGGCGGACGCTGCCGATCTCGCAGCAGAACCTGATGATGACCGCGAACCCGCAGGAGGGGGACCGCCCCGTCCCAGACGACATCACGTTCAAGACGAAGGACGGGAACAACGTCTACATCGACGTCAACGTCATGTGGCGGATCGACCCGAAGCAGGCCGGGTTCATCGTGAAGCACGTCGGGCAGTCGGTGACCGAGATCAAGGAGCGGATCGTGCGGCCGCTCTCCCGCGCGATCATCCGGGACGTCTTCAACGAGATCACCAGCGAGCAGTACTACCAGGTGACGATCAAGAACAAGATGGCGCAGACGGCCAAGGAGATCCTCGCGAAGGATCTCCACGCGTACGGGATCATCGTGGACAACCTCCAGGTGCAACAGCACCGGTTCGACCCCGACTACCAGGGCGCGATCAACGCCCAGAAGCAGGCGGAGGCCGACCGGCAGAAGCTGGTCGAGCAGCAGAAGAACATGGCGGTCCAGAAACAGAGCGAGCTGGAGGGGAAGCGGGCCGAGTGGAACAAGCGGCTGGAGGACGCCATCGGCGAGGCGGGCCGGGTGAAGAATGAGGCCGACGGCTATTACCAGACGAAGATCAACCTGGCCAAGGCGACGATCGCGGTGGCCCAGGCCGAGGCGGAAGGCGTGAAGAAGGAGGCCGAGGCGCTCGGCAAGCTCGGGGGCGACGCTTACGTCAAGATGCAGGTCGCCAAGCAGCTCGCCCAGAAGAAGTTCATCCTCGTCCCCGCCTCGAACGTGTCGACCATGAACGTCAACGACATGGTCGACTTCCTCGTCGGCCGGATCCACAAGACCCCGGTGAAGGCGGCAGCACCTCCCGGAGCCGAGCAGCCCGAGGAGTCGGAGCCGGTGAAGCCGCCCAAGCCGAAGAGGTGAGGCGGGGATACCCGCACGTTCAACCTATCTGTAGAGTCAGAACATCGGGACGAACTGCATCGGCAGAAACGTTCCGTCGCCGTTCCCGAGACCCGGACCGGCGCCGTCATTGAGGAC
>CALFNC010000362.1 GCA_937902605.1 uncultured Acidobacteriota bacterium
CCCCCGCCATTCTGGGCGAGGCGCGCCCCCGGAGTCACCGGCCGAGAGCTCCGATCCCACAGCGAAGACGCTCCACCCCCGCCTCGAAGAGCGAGGGATTTGGGAGGAGGCTGAGGACGAGGAACGCCTCGTGGGGGAACTCGAAGAAGTAGCCGGGATGGACGAGGACGCCATGCCGCTCGACGAGGGAGACGGCGAGCTCCTCCTCGGGGACGACGGCGGGGACGCGGAGGACGGCAGTCCAGCCGGCCCGGAGGGGGAGGACATCGACGGGCCCCCCGGCCGGGAACGCGGCGCGGAGCCGCCGGTCGTTCTCTAGAATGCGGTCGCGGACCTCGGAGGCGGCCCGGTGCCGTCCACCGATCATGGAGGCCAGGGCGTTCTGGACGGGAGTCCCGACGGAAAGGAAGGAGTCGGCGACCCACTCCAGCCTTTCCAGAGCTTCTTCAAGGAGAGCGGCGGGGCCGTTGGCGAGAATCCAACCGAGCTTCATCTGTGGGAGCGCGGCCGCCTTCGAGAGACCGCCGAGGGAGAAGACCAGCGCTCGGTCTCGCGCGGCGGCGATGCGGACGTCGCCGGGGCGGTCGGCGAAGCGGTAGTCGAGGAAGACCTCGTCCGAAATGAGAGCAAAGCCGTGGCAGAGCGCCGTCTCCTCGAGACGCTCTAGCTCTGGCTCGCCGACCGAGCTCCCGGTCGGGTTGTTGGGATTCACGAGGACAACCGCCTTCACTCTCTTTCCGGAGGCGGCCAGCCGGTCGACGCATTCGACGATAGCGCCGGTATGGACGGCCCAGCCGTCCTCCGGCGGCAGGCGGTAGCGCGCCAGCTCGACCGACTCCAGCTCCGCGAGGGCGTCGAGGAGCGGGTAGCTCGGTGCAGGGACGAGAACGGAGTCGCCCGGATCGCAGAGGACCTTGAAGAGCCAGGAATAGGCCTCGCTGGAGGAGGCGGTCAGGACGAGGCGCTCCACTGCGGCCTCGACGCCGTGCCCCGCGTAGTAGCCCGAAACCGCGCGCCGGGCGAGCGCGGTTCCCCGGGGATCGGGCTCGTAGAACGCGTTCGCCGGCGAGCGAAGCGCCTCGAGGTCCGGCGGCGCCGTCGTGAGGCCTACTGTCGTCGGATTCGAGACCGTCAAGTCGACGAGAGTCCCCTGGTGCCTCGCCACCGACCGCGTGAGGCGGTTCGCCGTGTGGCTGTCCGGGGTCTTGCCTGAGAACACGGTGCACGGAGATTACCTTGCCGCGGATCTCAGGTAACCTCCGCCCGCCATGGCCCAGCAATACATCTTCACGATGCAGAACCTCCGGAAGGTCGTCCCTCCCCAGCGCGAGATCCTGAAGGGGATCTACCTCGCCTTCTACCCCGGGGCCAAGATCGGCGTCCTCGGCCTGAACGGGGCCGGGAAGTCGACGCTTCTCCGGATCATGGCCGGCGTGGAGAAGGAGTTCAGCGGCGAGGCCAATCCGGCGGAGGGGACGCGGATCGGCTTCCTGTCCCAGGATCCGTACCTCGACCCGAAGAAGACGGCCCTCCAGAACGTGGAAGAGGCCGTCGCCCCGATCAAGGCTCTGCTGGCCCGGTTCGACGAGCTGGGCGAGAAGATGGGCGAGTCGCTCCCCGACGCCGAGATGGACAAGGTGATGGCGGAGTACGGGAAGGTCCAGGACGCCATAGAGGCGGCGAACGGCTGGGAGCTAGACCGGACCTTGGAGACGGCGATGGACGCCCTCCGCTGTCCGCCTCCCGATGCCGACGTCACGAAGATCTCGGGCGGCGAGCGCCGGCGCGTCGCCCTCTGCCGGGTTCTCCTCGAGCGTCCCGACCTCCTGCTGCTCGACGAACCGACGAACCACCTCGACGCCGAGTCGGTCGCCTGGCTCGAGCACCACCTCGCTGAATACCCCGGCACCGTTGTCGCCGTGACCCACGACCGCTACTTCCTCGATAACGTGGCAGGGTGGATCCTCGAGCTGGATCGCGGTGCCGGCATCCCGTGGAAGGGGAACTACTCGTCGTGGCTGGAGCAGAAGGAGGCGCGGCTCGCCATTGAGGAGAAGACCGAGACGGCCCGCCAGAGGACTCTGAAGCACGAGCTCGAGTGG
>CALFNC010000363.1 GCA_937902605.1 uncultured Acidobacteriota bacterium
CGGCGACCACCGAGATCTACACTCTTTCCCTACACAACGCTCTTCCGATCTACAATCGGGGCCGGTTTGAAGTCGACGAGATCATCATCCCGTTCCTCCCGGTTCGAGAGCCTCGGCATCGACCTTCTCCTGCTCGGCGCGTTCGGCGCCCTCATCTCGGGGGTCGTCCTCCTGGCCGAGCGCTGGCACGCGCCGATCAGGACCGCCGTCGAGATCGACCTCTCCCCTCTGGCGCTGCCCGGATACACGTTGCTCTCGCTGTCGCGCGGCTTCGCGGCGTACCTCCTCTCGCTCGCCTTCACCCTCGTCTACGGGACCATCGCCGCTCACTCGAAGAGGGCCGAGAAGGTGATGATCCCGCTCCTCGACATCGGCCAGGGGATCCCGGTCCTCGGCTTCATGCCGGGTCTCGTCCTCGGGATGGTCGCCCTCTTTCCGACGACGAACGTCGGGCTCGAGCTGGCCTGCGTCGTGATGATCTTCACCGGCCAGGTCTGGAACATGACCTTCTCGTTCTACGGCTCGCTCCGGTCGATCCCGGCGGAGCTGAACGAGGTCGCCCGGATCCATCGGTTCTCCTGGTGGAGGCGCTTCCGGACAGTCGAGGTCTCGGCTTCGGTCATCGGGCTCGTCTGGAACTCGATGATGTCGATGGCGGGCGGCTGGTTCTTCCTGACGGTGAACGAGGCATTCACGCTCGGCGGCCGGAACTTCCGCCTTCCCGGGATCGGGTCGTACATGTCGGTCGCCATCGAGAAGGGCGACACGCGAGCGATCCTCTGGGCGATCGTCGCGATGGTCCTCATGATCCTGTCCGTCGACCAGCTCCTCTGGCGCCCGCTCGTCGTCTGGTCCGAACGCTTCCGGATCGAGGAGATCACGACGGGCCGGCCGCCCACTTCGTGGGTCGTGACGCTCCTCCGTAACTCCCGCCTCGTCCGCCGTCTCCGGCGATCGTGGAGGAAGCGGCGCGTCACCGCGGCACCGCCGCAGCCCCTGGTCCCAATCCCGGTGTCGGCTGCGCGGAAGGGGCAGCTCCTCCGCCGCGCCCCCTTGCTCCTCTTCGCGGCTGCCGGGCTCGCCGCGTGCGGGTGGGGCGCGTGGAAGCTCGTCTCTCTCCTGCTCCGCGTCGAGGCCGCCGAGTGGGGGATCCTGGCTCTCGCCCTCCTGGCCACCTCGTCCAGGACGGCATTGGCGCTCCTCCTCTCCGTTCTCTGGACCGTTCCCGTCGGAATCGTCCTTGGGCGCTCCCCCGTCTGGTCCCGCCGTCTCCAGCCCGTTGTCCAGACCGCCGCGTCCTTTCCGGCGCCGATGCTCTACCCGCTCGTGACGGGCGCCCTTCTCTTTTTCCAAGTCCCGTTCGGCTTCGTGGCGGCGATCCTGATGTTCCTCGGCGCCCAGTGGTACGTCCTCTTCAACGTCCTCGCGGGGGCGAGCACAATCCCCCAGGACCTAGAGGAGGCGTCGGAGGTCTACCGGGTAGCGGGGCGTGGGCGCTGGACCACTCTTTACCTCCCCTCGATCTTCCCGTTCCTCGTGACTGGCCTCATCACCGCCGCTGGCGGCGCGTGGAACGCCTCGATCGTGGCGGAGATACTCCTTTACAAGGGCAAGACGCTCGCGACGTTCGGGCTTGGGTCCCTCATCACGCGGGCAACTCACGACGGCGACTTCCCCCTCCTGACTGCGGGCGTTCTGACGATGTCCCTCGCCCTGGTCCTCCTCAACCGGACGGTCTGGCGCCGGCTCTACCGGCTGGCCGAGACCCGCTTCGCGCTGAACCGCTAGGGGACCTCACGATGCCGAACGACCTGAGACCGCCCTCCGAGCCGCCGATCGCCGCCGTTCGAGGCGTCGACAAGACCTTCCTCGACGAGACGGGCCGCGAGCGCGTGATCCTGAAGGGGATCGACTTCGCGGTCCGCAAAGGCGAGGTCGTGGTGGTCCTCGGCCCCTCCGGATGCGGCAAGTCGACGCTCCTCCGAATCCTGATCGGGCTGATTCCACCCTCCTCCGGCCAGGTGACCCAGCACGGCAAGCCCCTTGACGGCCTCCACCCGAGCGCCGCCGTCGTCTTCCAGAACTTCGCGCTCTTTCCATGGCTGTCGGTCGAGGAGAACGTCCGCGTCGGGCTGACCGGGCGTCCCTTCGGGCCCGAGGAGGGAACGGCGCGCGTGCGGGCCGCCATCGAACGAGTCGGTCTCGTCGGCAACGAGCGGTCGATGCCGAAGGAGCTCTCCGGCGGGATGAAGCAGCGGGTCGGGATCGCGCGGGCGCTCGTCTCGGGGCCGGAGCTGCTCTGCATGGACGAACCGTTCTCCGCGCTCGACGTCCTGACGGCCGAGCTCCTCCGGAGCGAGGTCTACCGCCTCTGGTCCGACCGCTCGACCGGCCTTTCGTCGGTCGTTCTGATCACCCACATCATCGAGGAGGCGGTTTTCCTCGGCGACCGGATCGTCGTCCTCGGCGCCAACCCGGGGACGGTGAAGCAGGAAATCCCGAACCCGCTCCCCCACCCGCGGGAATATAGGGATGCGGGCTTCCAGCGGATGGTCGAGCGGATCCACGACGTCCTGACGGGAGTCCACCTCCCCGAGGAGCCGGCCGGCGCCGCGCACGCGGAGTCCGCAGTGGTCCCTCTTCCGCCGGCTTCCGTAGGCGAGATGTTCGGCCTCCTCGAGATCCTCGCGGACCACGACGGCGAGATGGACGTCTTCGCGATCGACGCGATGACCGACTGGGACTTCGGCCGGACCATCTCGGTCGTGAAGGGGGCCGAGCTGCTCGACTTCGTCGACACCCCGAAGAACCGCGTCCTCCTGACCGACGTTGGCCGCGCGGTGGTGGCCGCCTCGCTCCAGGATCGGCGGGCCCTCCTGCGACGGCAGCTCCTCCGCCTCGGCACCTTCCCGATGCTCGTCC
>CALFNC010000364.1 GCA_937902605.1 uncultured Acidobacteriota bacterium
CGTGTGCTCTTCCGATCTAGGCACCGGCGCCGGCGAGAACCGGTGAGATGAAGAGGACCAACGCAGCGACGAGACGGGACGGCGTGCGATTCGGCACGAGAACCTCCTGTACGCGGGTGCGGGTCGATTCTCCGGGAGGGGGGCCGCTCTGTCTAGAATCGGCGCCATGCTGAATCGCAGAGGGTTCCTCGGCCAGGTCTCCACCGCCTCCGTCCTCGCCGCCTTTCCCGCCGGTCTCAAGGAGACGCTCGCGCGCGTCGAGAAGGGGCCTTTGCCGGTGATCCGGCCGAAGGCGCTCAGGAAGGGCGCGAAGGTGGCGCTCGTCGCCCCGGCCAGCCCGGCGTCCGACTCGGAGAACCTTCGGATCGCCGAGGAGGTGATGGTCTCTCTCGGGTTCGTTCCGAAGGCGATGCCGAACGCCGCTCGGGCGACGATGTACCTCGCGGGCACCGACCAGGAACGGGCCGCCGACGTCAACGCCGCCTTCGCAGACCCGTCGGTCGACGCGGTCTGGTGTCTCCGCGGTGGGTACGGCTCGCCTCGCATCCTCCCCTACCTCGACTACGAGCTGATCCGGAAGAACCCGAAGCCGTTCATCGGCTACAGCGACATCACCGCCCCGCTGAACGCGATCCACCGGATGACCGGGCTCGTCACGTTCCATGGGCCGAACGGCGCGGACAACCAGACCGACTTCACCCTCTCGGAGCTGAAGAAGGTGCTCTTCGAGGCGAAGGCCGCCGGGTCGATCGCCGCGCCGCCGCCGCCGGTCCCCCGCGAGGCCTACGGCGAGCGCGAGAATCGCCTCCGGCGGCTAGTCCCGGGAAAGGCCCGAGGCCCCCTCGTCGGCGGGAACATCAGCGTCTTCGCCACCCTCGTCGGGACTCCGTTCGAGCCTGACTTGAAGGGGCGGGTCCTCTTCCTTGAGGAGGTCGGCGAGGAACCCTACCGGATCGACCGCTGGCTCACCCACTTCCTCCTGACCGGCCGCCTATCGGGCCTCGCCGGCATCGTCCTCGGCAAGTTCCACGACTGCGGCCCGAAAGACTTCCACCCCAGCTTCAACGGGACCTGGACCTGGCAGGAGGTCTGCGCCGACCGGCTCGGGACGCTCGGGATCCCGGTCCTCGCCGGCCTCCGCTTCGGACACGTCCCCGACAAGGCGACGCTCCCGCTTGGCGTCCAGGCCGAGCTGGACGTGGAGGCGGGAACGCTCAGCTTGCTCGAAGCAGCCGTTTCCTGAGTTATCCTCCGCCAAACTTCGGAACCGGTCCCCGAGGAGCAGTCGGATGAACAAGACGACCAGCGGACGATTCCCGGGAGAGTGCCTCTGGACACGCCTGTCCATGCTGTCCGGACTCCTTGCGATCGGATCTCTTGTGGCGAGCGGCTCGCTGGCCCAGGTCCCCACCGCCACCCTCGGCGGGCGGACCTCCGCCGACGGGCAGGCGCTCCCCGGAGTCTCGGTCGCCATCAAGTCCCCCTCGCTCCAGGGAGAACGGACGACGGTGACGACCACAGCCGGCGACTACACCTTCGTCAACCTCCCCCCTGGGGACTACTCGGCCTCGTTCAAGCTGGACGGCTTCCAGACGCAGAGCCGAACGATCAGGCTCTCGGCGTCTCAGGCGAGCCGGCTCGACGTCGTCCTGCGCCTTGCCGGGATGGCGACCGAGACGACGGTCGTCGGGAAGACCGAGCCGATTTCGCAGTCGGCGTCCGGGGCGTCGACGTCCACCGGCGATCTCCTCTCGAAGCTGCCGACCACGCGGACGATCACTGAAGCGGTCCGCCTCGCCCCTGGCGTGAACACCAACGCCCCCTTCGGCGTGTCGATTTCGGGGGGGCAGTCGATCGAGAACCTCTATACCGTCAATGGCGTCGTCGTCCAGGACAACGTCAAGGGGTCGCTGCTCGATCTCTACATCGAGGACGCGGTCCTCGAAACGACGACGCTGACATCGGCCGTGTCCGCCGAATTCGGCCGCTTCACCGGCGGCGTGATCAATACGGTGACCCGGTCCGGCGGAAACACCTTCAGCGGCTCGTTCCGGGCCTCTCTCGCGAACGATAGCTGGCGTTCGACGTCGGCGTACCGGACGGCCAGTGGTGCCAACCCGGAGGAAGGAACTTTCATCCAGAAGCTGCTGCCGACATGGGAGGCCACGATCGGAGGGCCGATCGTCCAGGACCGGCTCTGGTTCTTCCTCGCGGGGCGGATCAACGACGCCGAGCAGGCGAAGCTGACCTATCAGACCAACATCCCCTATTCTTACGACACCCGGGAGACCCGGTACGAGGCCAAGCTGACCGCCACTCCGTTCCAGGGGCAGACGGTCACCGGCTCCTACACCGGGATCGCGCGGCATGAGGACAATTTCGTCCCGGTTCGCCCGTACGACCTCGATACGTTGACGAATCAGGACCTCCCTCAGTCGCTCCTGGCGATCAACTACAACGGCGTCCTGTCCCGCTCACTATTCGTCGACGCCCAGTATTCGCGGCGGAAGGCCTCCACCGAAGGGCTGGGAGGGCAGTATTCCGACTTTCTCCGAGGAACCCCTCTGATGGATGTGACCGGCGCGGTCATGAACACCTCGGTCTACTGCGGCTACTGCGACGCCAAGGAGCGGAACAACGACAACGTCGTCGTGAAGGGGACCGCTTTCCTTTCGTCCCCCTCCCTCGGATCGCATAACGTCGTGCTCGGCTACGACGACTTCGGGGGGCAGCGGAAGGAGAACCAGTACCAGTCGGGGAGCAACTTCATCTTCCTCAGCTTCGCCGCGCCGATCGTCCGGGGGAGTTCGGTCTACCCGGTGATCGACGTCGGGGAGACCGCGGAGCTCGACTGGATGCCCCTCTTCGCCGTGAGCCAGGGCTCGAGCATCCGGACCCGGTCGGCGTACCTCAACGACACCTGGCGAGCGAGCGACCGGCTCTCGGTCAACCTCGGCCTCCGCTACGACAAAAACCGGG